>DATJYD010000501.1:0-7788 GCA_035499755.1 Fimbriimonadaceae bacterium | reverse complement strand
ACCGTTCCAGGTCTTCCCGATACCCTTCGTGGACTGGACTCGCAACGTCGAGACGCTGATGCCGGCGGCGATCGTGGGCCTTTCGTTGTCTCTCGGCAACATCCTGGTTGGCTTCGTGCTGCCCTACGAGATCGTGGCGGGCGCCTGCGTGGCGAGCGTGCTCGCGATGATCGTCGGCAATCCGATCCTGTACCATTTCGGCTTGCTCCCAACGTACAAGTTCGGCTCCGACGCCATCTTGACGAAGCTGATCGTCGATATGGACTTCTGGCTATCGATCGGGATCGGCGTCAACCTGGCGATCGCGATCATCGGCATCGGCCTGGTGATGAAGGCTTTCAAAGAGGCGCGAAGGTTCCGGAGGGAACGGACGTACAGCCTCGCCCCGCCTCCCGGCCGAGGCGACGTGCCGATCTATCTCGCGCTGCTTGCGTGGCTGTTCGCGAGCGTGACCCTGATCCTTCTGTGCCACTACCTCGTGCCTCAGTTCCCGCTGTGGCTACTCGTTTTCTTCGGCCTGCTCTGGAGTCCGCTGAACAGCTATATCTCGGCGAGAATGATCGGCCTGACCGGTCGCGGCGTCTCGTTCCCGTACCTGAAGGAGGGAAGCGTGGTGGCGAGCGGCTACCAGCGGGTGGACATCTGGTACGCGCCCATCCCCCTCGTGGACCAAGGCTGGGCGGCCCAGCGATTCCGCGAGGTCGAGCTGACAGAGACGAAGTTCACGAGCATCCTGAAGGCGGAAGCGATGATGTTCCCGCTCGTCATCATCGCCAGCTACCTCTTCTGGAGCTTCTTCTGGAATTCGACCCAGTTGCCGAGTTCGCAGTTTCCCTATGCCCAGAAGTTCTGGCCGATCCAGTCGGCTTCACAAGCGGTGATCATGCAGATCAACCAGCCTCACGCGCCGGGGTCGGTGAACTGGTTCGCGAAGGCGATCGATCCCGGCCGGATCGCGATCGGCACGGCGGGCGGATTGGCGCTCTTCGGCCTGTTCGCGGTATTCAAGCTGCCGGTGATGTTCTTCTACGGGTTCGCCGGCGGTCTGGGTCTGTATCCCGCGAATACCGTGCCGCAGTTCCTCGGCGCGTGGTTCGGCAGGAGAGTGATGGCGAAGAAGTACGGGGCGGAGCGCTGGTCGCTCTACGCGCCGGTCCTCCTCGCCGGCTTCAGTTGCGGCACCGGGCTCGTCTCGATGGCCGCGATCGCCCTCGCCCTGATCGCGAAGGCGGTCGCCAAGCTGCCCTATTAAGGGTGAATGGGTCAAAGAGTGTTGGAGTGACGGGCCACGGACTTGGACTCACCCAGGCTAGGCGAGATACGAATCGAGGGGCCCGGGGTGAAATCCCCAGCACGCCGTAGACCGGGTTATCCTTCAGTCCAAGGTTCATGGCCATGCTCTTCTGAGTAACATTCGCTGCATGGCGCAGCCCATCGTGGGAATCATCATGGGGAGCAAGAGCGATCTGGGAACGATGCAGGCCGCTGCCGATACTCTGGCCGAATTTGGCGTGGCTTACGAACTGCGGGTGGTGAGCGCGCATCGGACACCGGAGGCAATGTTCGCCTACGCGAAGTCCGCGCGTGAACGGGGTCTGCGCGCGATCATCGCGGGGGCGGGGGGGGCGGCGCACCTGCCGGGGATGGTGGCCTCCCTGACGACGCTCCCCGTGATCGGGGTTCCCGTCGAGTCGAAAGCGCTTCACGGAGTGGACTCGCTTTACTCGATCGTCCAGATGCCGGCGGGAATCCCGGTGGCGACGGTCGCGATCGGTAACGCGAGAAACGCCGCCCTGCTGGCCCTGCGGATACTGGGATCGGCGGACTCCGCAATCGCGGCCAAGCTCGAGGAATTCCGCGAGGACCAGCAGAACCTGGTCGCGCAGATGAATGCCGAGCTCTAAGAAGCGTGCCGGGACATTTGCACGAGGATGTCGTAGGCCTGGGGATCGAGCAGGATGTTGTTCACGAAGAAGTGCAGCTTGACGTCGTCGGTGATCGTGTCCGGTTTGGCTTTGGGATCAATGAAGGCGGGTGAGAACGAGTTGATGGCCGCCTTCTTTTGGCCCGCATTGATGGTATCGACGAAAACCTTGAGGACGGATTCGGTGTTGTCAAGGGCGATCGAATCTCGGGTGTCGCCCATCGCCTGAGTTGTGTGAGCGAGTTCGTCGAGGAGTTCCTTCGGAGGGGCGACGCTGGTTTCGATGGACTTCTTGATCGCCTCGGTGACCTTGCCGTCCAGCTTCAGAAGGGTTGCCGCCTCGTCCTTCTCAGCCTGACGGACTCTTTGCCGCGCTCGCTCGATGGCCGGCAGGATCTTCTCAATCTGATCGTGGGTTAGTGCGAGAGGGATCAGCATATTGAGCAGGTCGATCTGCCTCAGCTTCATGAGCACCTGGTCGCTCTTGCTTCCTTGATCTGACGCCTGTCCCATGGCGGGGATGGTAGCCATCAGGGCAACGACGACGATGATGATAACAAGGATCCTCTTCATGATTCGATCCGATCTCCCGGTGCTGTATTCATGGACGCTGCTTTGGGGGCGTTCGTTACGTTCTCCTGAACAAGGCTGACGAGCATCGCCGTGCCCAGCGTCTGGGCGTGTACGAAGCCGAGGCCGAGAACGGTCACGACCGTCCAGGCTATCGGCGTCATCCCCGCCGAGGCGAATCCGCCCGCCTGAAGGACGATCCCCAGGCCGCCGATCAACACCATCGCCCCGACCAGAAAGAGCGATGCCCCAAGAACGGCTCGGGACCCCCGGCTCATGCGACCGACTTGCCGGCGGATGGCATCCGACCTCCGGCTCTGGATCACGCCGTAGGCGATCCAGAGCAGGAACGAGAGCCCTCCTTCCAGCCACAGCATCGTTTGATTGTGGACGATAACGGGGGCGGAGGATGGAGGATTGGACCGATGGAGTCGTGGAGGTTGCGAAAGCGGAGGGGATGGGTTGAGCGGATGCCGGCGAGGAACCCTCAGGTTCGGAGGCAACAACGGGTAAGGTGCGCATGCGGAGGAGCGCATTCCGACGCATTTCCGCCCTCAGTAGCTCCCACGCCCCAATCTTCCAAGCCTCAAGCTCAGTCCTCATGATCCTCGCCTTCGGCACCGTCTGCCTCGACAGAATCCGGCGCGTCCCCCACATGCCGGAACCGGGCGGGTATGTCGAGATCTCCTCGGAGGTGTTCGCCCTGGGGGGCGAGGCGGCGAACACGGCGATCGCCCTCCAAGCCTGGGGCTCAGAGGTCGTTCTGGCGGGCAATGGACTTGGGCGGGATCCGCGGTTGGCCGCCGCGGTTCGCGATAGCGGCTTGCGGTTCGTCGAGGATCACGTCGTGCAGTCCGGGGAGACGCCGGTTTGCGATGTTTATGTCGCGGACGATGGGGAGAGGACGATGATCGGCCAGGGCTTCTCGGCAATGGCGGCGACCGTCGATCCGAGCCTTCTTCCCTTCAAGTCTGGCGAGTGGTTCACGGCCGAGCCGAACATGCACGGACCGGCGCGGGAGGCGGTCCGGCTTGCTCATCAAGCGGGAATGAGGATCTATGCGATGGATTTCGTCGACGCCGCCGATCCCGTGTTCGAGGGCTCCTATTGGCAGAGCAGCACGGACTGGGTGGGCAAGCGTGGCAATGCGCGCGCGAACCTCGCTTGGGTGCGGAAGTGGATCGACGAGTATGGCTGCTTCACGATCCTGACGGACGGGCCAAACGGATTTGTGGCCGGCTCGCCGGATTCGCCTCCGCGCCTCTATCCTCCCTATCCCTGCGCGGAAGTGGTGGACGCGACCGGATCGGGGGATATCTTCCGGGCCGGGATGCTCTTCGGTCTCGACCAAGGGTGGCGCGTTACGCGGTGCCTCGAATTCGCGTCAGCAGCCGGATGCCTGGCTTGCCAGGCACTGGGCGCGACCGCGAGCATTCCGTCCTCCGCCGACGTCGAAGCCCTCATTTCGAGAGCGAGCATCTAACCCGACCCATGCATGACAGGTTCAGGGCAAGCCCGTCGCCCCGCCGCGAGGCGTGGCGGGGCAGTTGCTCATCGATCATGCCAGCCAGTGCAGGCTAGCCGAAGACCTGGACGTGGTCGAACTTCTGACCTAGTACGACTTCGGAATCGCCACCCATCCACTGGTCCAGCGTGGCCGCATAGACTTGGCGGAAGTCGGTGCTGAAAACGAGGTTGCCGTTGTGCAGATTGTCGAGATCGGGCACGTTGCCGTACATGCCACCCTTGACCGGCTTGCCGATCAGGAACATCGGCGCGGCCGTGCCGTGGTCCGTCCCGGCGCTGCCGTTCTCGGCGGCCCGGCGGCCAAACTCGGAGAAGGTCATGACGAGAACCTTGTCGGCTCGGCCGATCGCCTCCATCTCCGCCTGGAAGGCGGCGACGGCGGCGGAGAACTCGCCGAGAAGCTTGGCCTGGGTGTCGGCCTGGCGGGCATGGGTGTCGAAGCCGCCCGCGCTGAAGTAGACGATGCGGGTCTTCGGGGACGTCGCGATGAGCTGCGCGATCTGCTTAAACCCGTTTCCGAAGGGGTCGTTTGCGTAGGTCTGCTTCGGCGTATAGCCTCCGAGCTGATGGCTGAGGATATCCATCGCGTCGAGCGCGGCCTTGCTTGCCTTCTGAACGACACGGGTCGGGGAACCGGCGGGAGCGTCGGGTCCTTGGATTTCGCGAAGCATTTCCTCGGCGGCGGGATCTCCGATCAGGTTCTTGACGTCCGAGAGGGACGCGAAGCAGGGAACGCTCGCATGATCAGCGGAAAGGGCGAGAGGCTTTTCCGTCGAGAGCCCGAGAGCGAGGACCGGATCGAGATCTCCATGAGTCAGGAGATTGTCGAGATGGCGGCCTATCCAGCCGTTGTGGTAGGTCTTCTCCGGGCTGGCCGATTGCCAGATATCCATGCTCGCGAAGTGGGACAGGTTCGGATTCGGATATCCGACGCTGTTGATGACCGCGACCTTGCCCGCCTTGTAAAGATCGGCGATCGGCTGCATCGAGGGGTGGAAGCCCATCTGGTCGTTCGCGTGAAGGACCTTGCCCTCTTCGATGCCGAGCGTCGGCCGCAGATTGTAGTAAGTCTTGTTGGCGTAAGGAATGAATGTGTTGAGTCCGTCGTTGCCGCCACTGAACTGGCAAACGACCAGCACGGTGTCGCTGGAGGGCTTGCCGCCCTGGGCGACTCGAAGCATATCCGCCTTGGCGATGGTGGACAGCCATCTCGGCGCGGCTAAGCCAATGGCGATAACGCCGCCGCGCTTCATCATGTCTCTTCGGCTAATCAGGTCGCTCATGTCGTTGATCCTCGCAGTTCCAGTATCGGTCCTTTTTATCCTAGCTGCAAACAGAAAGCACCCTTTTGGGGTTCTCGCTCAAAACCTCGATCTCAATGCAGTTGAATGACGAAGCCTCAGTCCGGTTGTTCAGTGGCTGGTAAAGTCGCAGCGTATGAAGCCGCCCAAGCCCATTTACTCCTACTTGTCGGCGGCTGCGCTGGCTCTGGTAACGATCGTTACGTTTGCCGTTTTTCAGAACTACGGCCCCCAGAGCGCAATTCGGCGGTTCATGATGGACGTCGCGAGCCGCCACTTTAGCGACCTGGCCAGCGTCGCCGAGTATTCCTACGCGCGGGAGCCGAACCCGATGGAGAACGAAAAGGAGCAGCTTGGCCATATGGCGACGGACATGCTGGCGCAAGAGGTGGCGAGCTACGTCGCTCAGGACGCCAGCTACGAGATCGTCGGTTTGAACCGTCTGCCCGGGGGGCACGCCGTTCAAGCCACGGTCGAATACCAGTTTCCGAACGGATTCCGATGGAACGAGTTTTGGTACGTCGTTCAGACCTCTAGCGACTGGCGAGTCGACTGCGAGGCGACTTCCCGCGAGTTCCGGCGCTACTTCGGGTCTCCAAATGGCGACGTCGATCCTCTCGGAGATCCAAGCACGACCAGGGAACCACGCGCCAGCAACTAGGGTTTAATAGGTTCGCATGCGCCGAGCGTCCAGACAAGCAGGTCGGGTTTCGATCGTTCTTATTGCCGGAGTCGTATCCGTGCTGCTCGTCGTGTTCCTGATCTTCTTCAATGGAGAGTCGGCTCGCAGCGCGGCGGCCGAATTCATGTCGGCCCTCTCCAAGGGAGACGTCAATACGCTGACCGAGCTTTCAACAGTTCATAAGAAGTCTCCCGACGAGATCCGGCAGGAATGGCGCGAAGCGATGACGTACGGGCGCTCCTATCTGTTCTATTGGGAGATCACCGGGGTGACAAACGAGAAGAGCGATTCGGCGACGGTGCGGATCGATCTCACCGCCAACCCTCTGAGCCCGGCATCCTATCCCGAGCACAAGGAGCTCTCGATGGTGAAGGTCGACGGCAAGTGGAAGGTCGACGTTCCGGAGATCACGCGCGACATGTTCCCTTACATGCCTCAGTAGCGGCGTGCAAAACTGAGACACACGATCCCTCGAGATCGGCGCCGCATGTTCATTCTCTACAACATCCTCCTTACCCTTGCCGCTCCCTTCTGGGTCCCTTGGATGTGGTTTCGGGCGCGGGCTCGCAAAGAGCGCCCGATCTGGAGCGAGCGATTCGGGAACTACGATCTCAAGCCGCGAAAAGACAACAAGCGGGTATGGATTCATGCGGTCTCGGTCGGCGAGGTGGTTGCCTCCATCCCGATTCTGCAGGAACTGAAGAAGGAGTTGCCGGACCATGAAATCGTGCTGTCGGTGACCACGAGCAGCGGGCATCAGACGGCCCGCGAGAAGGCGGCCGCCCTCTACGACGTCCTCGTCTACTTCCCCATCGATGTGCCGAGATTCCAGTTGGCGGCGGTGCAGCACGTCCAGCCGGCTGCCGTCGCGGTGATGGAGACCGAACTGTGGATGAACTTCCTATGGGCGGCCAAGGTCTTCGACGTCCGGACGCTGCTGATCAATGGCCGGATCAGCGACCGGTCCTTTCCGCGGTCGATGAGAGTTCGGCGGTTCTACCGGTCGCTCCTTGCCCGCATGGACCGGTGCCTGATGCAAACCGAGAAAGACGCGGACCGGATTCGCGCGCTCGGCGCCGTTCAGGCGGAGGCGCTCGGTAACTGCAAGTTCGATCAGGCTCTTTCGGGTCTGGATGCCGACCCATCCGAGTGGCGAGCCAAGCTGCGGCTGGAACCGGCCCTCTTGACCATCGTCGTCGGTTCGACACGCGGGGAGATGGAGGAGCAACTCGTGCTCGACGCGATTGCCGAGATCGGACTCGATACGATCCAGATCGTTCATGCGCCTCGCCATATGGAACGAGTCGATGCCTTGGCGGAAGAGGTTCGCCGACGTTTCGGAACCGTCGCTCTCAGGTCGCGCGGCGAGTCGGGAAGATACTTGATCCTCGACACCTATGGGGAACTGGACAAGGTGTATTCGGTGGCGGACGTGGTGATCGTCGGGGGCGGGTTCGACGACCTGGGAGGCCAGAATCTGCTGCAGCCTCTTGCCCACGGAAAGCCGGTTCTCCACGGCTCTCATATGCAGAATTTCCGCGAAGTCGCGGATGCGGCGGTTTGGCAGGGCGCCTCCGCCGTCTGCGAGAGCCGATCGGAACTCGCCTTGCGTCTTCGGGAGCTGATCGGCGATCCAGAAAAGCGTAAAGCGATGGGAGATGCGGCAAGGCGCCTCATCCAGGCGAACGCGGGAGCGAGTAAGCGCTACGCGAAAGCGATCGCGGAAGAGGCGCGGACCTTCCGGCGCGCTTGAAAACGCATCGGCGCCAGAAGTTTGCGGCGCG
>DATJYD010000500.1:0-2216 GCA_035499755.1 Fimbriimonadaceae bacterium | reverse complement strand
CGACCGCGCCGCCCGGGCCGCTCGCGAAGCCCGCGCCCGCGCGGACGAAACCAAATCTGTCGCCGGCGAAAAGTCCGAACAGGAGCCTCGGAAGTTTGAAGCGTCCGCTGAGCTGAAGCGCCTTTATCGCGACGTGGCTCGCCGGATTCATCCCGACCTAACCTCCGATCGCGATGACCGCGCCCGCCGCCAACAGCTCATGGCCGACGCGAACCAGGCCTACGAGCATGGCGACGAAACGCGCCTCGAGAAAATTCTCACGGCCTATGAGCACAGCCCCGAAGCGTTTCGTGGCGAAGGCCCGGGCGCTGAACTCATCCGCGTGATTCGCCGCGTCAGCCAGGTGCGCAGCCGCCTCGCGGAGATTGAGGCGGAGTTGCAAGGCCTGCTTCGCTCCGATCTGTACCAACTCAAGATTCGCGTCGATGAAGCGGAAAACTCCGGCCACAACGTTTTGCAGGACATGATCGCCAAGGTGGACGAGCAGATCGATCTGGCGAGGAAGCGCCTCGTCAAGCCTGCTCGCCTTGGCGATCAAGCACCACTTTCTCGCTGATGGACACTCAGGAAAAATCTGCGGCGAACCAGCTCGCGCGACGCGGCGAATCGCATGCCCTCGCGTTGCGCTCTGCGGCGCTCGTTTCGCGCGGGCTGCGCGATCTTGCTCGCGACTCAAGCTGGCTGATCAAGAAGGTCTTCTCGGGCAGCGCTTCGCACCTTGCTGTCTCGCCAGTCGGGGAAGTCTGCACGCTGTCACCTCTCGTGCGGCAGGGCGCCGAGCGCATCGCCTTGTACGACATCGAGCGCGGAGTTCCCACGCTCGCTCTAGCCGTCCCCGGCGAACCGGAAATGTGCCCTCGGGGTTTGCCTGCGGTTTTCGCGTGGTCGCCCACGGCGCGTCACTTGGTCGCAGCGTGGGGCGGCTGGCTGCCGGAGTTCCAGGTCTTCGATCTCCACGGCAAGGTCTTCGTTGGCGGGTTCGGCGACTTCAAGAATTTCCCTGCGCATCTCGCCTGGTCGGACACCGGAAAGTATTTCGCGGCGGGTTCGCGGGCGGGAAGGGAATCGTGGCTCAGGCTCTGGCCTGCCGCGCAGCCCGCGACTGCTTCCATGCCTTTTGACGCGAATGCTGCTGCAGAGCTTCTCGCGCCGAGCTTAGCCGAGAATTGGCTCGAGCATGTCACCGACGAGATGGACTCGATCGCAGAGTCCGGCCTCGCGGGCTTTGGGCCCCTCGCCTTCAGCCCGGACGAATCCACCCTCGCCGCCGTCGCGGAAATCGAAGGTGATTGGGCGGACGACTCACTCGTCCTGCTCGCGCTGCCAAATTTCACGCGACGCGCCGTAATTCCGGCGCAGGGACGCATCACAGACCTCGCGTGGACGCCGGACAATCGCCAGCTGATCTATTGCTCGGGCGGCCAAGCCTACCGCGTCGCGGTGCAGTCGCATGAATCGGAAACCCTGCCATTCGGAGCCGAGCTTTGCGCCGTTCATCCGCACTTGCCGCTCGCGCTTTGCTTCAGCTCCTGGCTGAAGAACTCCGCCAAGGGCCGTCTCTTCCTCGTGGATTTGAATCGGCTCGCGATCTTTGACGAATACGCCGCCGAAGGTGTCGTCACGCTGCGTTGGTCTCTCGACGGCTCCAAGGTTTTCTCCGTCACCTCCGACGGCCTCGCTTACATCTACGAACCTCCGCTGCTGTAGCGTCGTGGCAGCACGGGACCTAGTAGCGCTTCCAGTCGTAGTCAAAATGGACGAGACCGTCGCGGTAGTCGATTTTGATGTCCAGCATCCTGAGCATGGTGAATCCCAATGTGCCGGAAACCTCTGTGCCCGTGCTGTCACTAATGCCCTTCATATCCAGCGAAACGATATCGAGATTCCGTTGCTGCAGATTGGCAAACTGGAGCGTCAGTTCATCGCCGCTATATACGTTCTTCACGGTCCCGCTCAGTCCCTTCACGTGCATTCGTGGGTCGTCCGAGACGTGCGTGACTTCACGCGCAGCATCCGGTGAGACCAGGTTATTAAACGCTCCGGTATCAATGAGGAAGAGCTTCGAGACAGTTTTGTTCAGGTTGGTAGGAATCAGAAGCATATGCCCGATTCGAAAAACCCGCGTGTAGTCTTGCATCTCCCGTGCGATGTAGCGGTCGATGAATTGGGGCGTCCTGCCAGGATCTCGGCCAGCATCGAGCCCTGCTTCGGTAGGC
>DATJYD010000499.1:0-3840 GCA_035499755.1 Fimbriimonadaceae bacterium | reverse complement strand
CAAGGACGCGGAAGAGCTTGGCCTTCTGAGAAAGGCGGGCAAGATCGCTGACGACGCCTTCGACGCGGTCAGGCTGAAGATCAAGGCGGGCATGACGGAGCTCGAAGTCGACCAAATGCTTCAGGATGCGATGCGCGGCTTTGGCGGAAGACCGGCCTTCTGCATCGTCGCGACCGGTCCCGCCAGCGCCGAGCCCCACCATCTCAGCGACTCGACGGTCATCGAAGAGGGTCACATGGTCGTGCTCGACTTCGGCTGTTCAGTCGAGGGCGGCTACATGAGCGACATTACGCGCACCGTCTTCGTCGGCAAGCCCTCCGAGGAGGCCAAGAAGGTGTACGACATCGTCTATCGCTCGCAAGCCGCGGGCCGCGCCGCAATCCGCGCCGGCGTCGCGCCGCAAGACGTCGACCGGGCGGCGCGCAAGGTCATCGCCGACGCCGGATACGGCGAGTACTTCGTCCACCGAACCGGCCACGGTCTCGGCATGCGCGGCCACGAGGAGCCGTTCATCATCGAAGGCAACGAGGAGCCCCTCGAACCGGGCCAATGCTTCAGCGTCGAACCCGGGATCTACCTGCCGGGCAGGTTCGGAGTGCGGATCGAGAATATCGTCGCCGCGACCTCCGACGGGCACGAGTCCATGAACCGCGAGCCGAGCGAGACCCTCATCGAAGTCTGAGGCGGTTAGGCGGGTAAAGGCTTGCCCTTCGTCTCCGGCGCGAACGGGATGGCGGCGAGGCCGAGGACGTAGAGCGAACCGGTCAGGATGACACCGGTCGCGACGCCACCGTGCAGCGGCCCGCCGAAATAGTCGACGAGCGCGCCCGTAATGAAAGGAATCGGGACGTAGAAGAGACGCCCCGCGTTGTAGGCGAGCCCGGCGCCGGTCGCTCGCATCCGGGTCGGGAAAAGCTCCGGGAAGTAGAGAACGAAGGCGGCGCTGACCCCGATCGCGAAGAAGTTCACGAGCGGCATGAAGATCAGCAGATGGGCGTAGCTGGGGCTGGCGAGGCCAATCAAAAGGGCGAGCGGAGCGGCGAGGAAGAAGGCGAAGATCGTCCGCTTCCGTCCCCAGATCTGGCAGAGCCACGGCACGAGGAACACTCCGGCGAGGGTGCCGACGTGGGAGAGCATGGTGACGTAGCTCAGCCGCGCCGCGACCGCCGGCTTCGGGAGTCCGGCGCTGACCGCGTTAACGAGGTTCGGCGCCCAGTAAGTCGCGGTTCCCGCCCCGGCGATTCCGACGACCCCGATGACGATCGCCACGATCACGTTCCTGCGCCACTCCCGGTCGGCGAAAAGGCCCCGGATCGGCTCCAGCCAGCCGCCTCTTCTCTGATCCAGCCCGACCCGGCTCCGCTCCGGTTCCTGCACGGTGAGGCGGATGAGGAGGCAGAGGACCGCGGGGACGATGCCGACCACGAAGAGCCATCGCCAGTTGCCGCCGCGAAGGGTGAGGTTCGCGACGGCGGCGAGGACGGGACCGAAGGCGGCGGCGCTCTGGATGAAGGAGGCCGCCCCGGCTCGCGCCCGATCGGGGAGAGCCTCGGCGACGAGGGCCGCGCCGGCCGCCCATTCGCCTCCGATCCCTAGGGCGGTGAGAAAGCGCGCGACTCCGACTTCCCAGGGCGTTCGGCAGAGCGCGGTGAGGCCGGTGAACAGGCAGTAGAGGAGGATGGTGGCGACGAGCGTTCGCGTCCGACCCCAGCGGTCGGCGAGGAGGCCGAAAACGAGTCCGCCGACCGCCCAGCCTACGAGAAATACGGAAAGGAGGAGGCCGTCGATCTTCGCCCCAACGCGCGCATAGTCCTTGCCGAGCATCTCGTTCAGCATCGGGACCTTGGCGAAGTTGAAGAGGGCGGTGTCGGCGACGTCGAAGACCCATCCGAGCCACGCGACGAGGAGGATCAGCCACTGAGCGCCGGTTAGGCCGCCACACCACGCGTGGTTCGGGCGTCCCCGCCCGAGTTCTCCGCCGCTGACCGGCCGCAAGTCCATCTGGGAGACTTTATCATGCCGCGACCGGAACGGGCGCCCTGTATCGACGGATAGCTTACGGAGGCGCCGCGGTTCAGGTCGTCAGCCTTTTGCGACGCGGCAGAAACGAAGCGCGAGGAAGATGGAACTCGCCAAGACGAACAAGCCGCCGCCTGCCACCCACGGCAGAGGAGAAGCCGCCGGGTGGCGAGTCGTCGGAGCAGATGATTGCCCATGCTCGGGACCGCGTGATCCTTCCTCGGATTCGCCGGTGGCATTGCTGAAGTGGCTCAGGACTTCGCCGTTGTCACCTGCCACAATCACGTCCTGGCTCTTTCCCCTAATAAGGTACCCGAGGACTTCCTGATTTGAATCGCAAAGTCTGGCGCCCCGCTCTGAGAGCTCGTCGTGCTGCGTCAACAACTGGTAGGCAGGCCCGATCACCGTGGAGCCGAGGGGAACCTCGGTAATGCTTCGCGCGATCTCGATCGCCTGGTTTCGGGTGATCTTCAGGACCGGAGGGGCATACGTATATCGCGCCTCGCGCTGCAAACCCACGATATCCCCGGAGAGCGAGTCCATCTCGACCTCAACGAAATTGCCGCCACGAACGGGGTAGCCGTTCGCGCGGTCGGAGAAATCGACGGCAATCAGAGACCTCGGTATCGTGCCGTCTGCGTCGGGAACGGGCAAGGCGTTGTGGGGTCGAACGTCAGGGCCGTGCGGCCAGCCGACTTCGTCCAGCTTCCTTTTAGCGTAGCCGAACAGGTCAGACTGCGATACGTAGAAGGGCTTTCCCTGTTGCGGATAATGGATGGACTCGGGCCCATTTACGCGGCTTTCGAGATCCGGGTTGATGCACAGAATCACTTGCCCAGAGTCGTCATCGACTACGGCGGACAGATGGCGGGTATCTACGGACCACCAGTATCTCACCCGGTTGACCATGCGAACCGCATGTGGTCGCTCGATCTGAGCCGCGGAGGTGTCACCGTTCGACACGCCGGGGGCCGCGCGGGCGAGGAACGCGAGAGCAACCTGCTTGGCCCGCTCGGGGGACAGTCTTTGGGCATTGCATACGGCGGTCGCCAAGACCAAGAGCATGGCCGCTAGTGTTCTCATGGGTAGTGACATATGGATTAGCCTCCAGTGGGACCAGGGACTGTGGGCGGTAGCGGAAGGAACCAATCCGGAGTCCCTGGGCTGCTGTTGTCGCCCGTATAAACGGTCCTGGTTCGCGTGTGCGTGTCGCCGATGACTGGGACGTCTCGCAGTTCGAGGAGCGCATCGTTGTCCGCATTGTGGAAACCGCTAGAGAGTAGGTCGGTTCGGGCATTGTCAACCGTCATGCCAGACATTAGATCTGAGAAGAGTGTCCCAGCCTCGTTCCAGTACTCCCCAAGACGAACGGCGCATGCAAAGCCAAGAACGGCCTGATCCTCAAGATAACTGCCGTATTGGAAGGCGTATGGGTAGAGAAACTTCATCCAGGGGGCACTTTGGAGGCAGTCGCAGGCTTGTAAGAATACGAAGTTGACCGGTGGATTCCCAGTGCTGTTGAACGGCGGGGCCCCGCTGCCGATCTGATCTATACGGCGAGACTCAAGACCGGCATCCATGAGAGGGTTAGGGGACTGAGGGCACAGCACGTCGGGACCGGTCGGTATCACATCTGTGGTATACGCGCCCCCAAAGAGTCTAAGGCCGCAAAGGAAGTTGTCCGGCGCGCCGTGGCCGGAATAGAACACGATGTCAGACCCGGACATGCCACCTAGAAAATCCAGCGGGGACCATGAGCCGCTTAGCCATCCGGGCACAGCCGTGGCGTAGGGAGGGACGGTTTGCGTCTCAACCACCCAG
>DATJYD010000498.1:0-3943 GCA_035499755.1 Fimbriimonadaceae bacterium | reverse complement strand
TGCCCCGTAGATGAACAGCGGGTTGTACTTGACGCCCGGCTCGATCGCGACCGCCTTCGCGCCGGCGACGGCCAGGCGGTTGCTCTGGCCGACGACGAAGTTCTCGAAAGTGAACTTCTCTTGGGGCCGGAACCGGTCTTCATGAGCCGGCGCGGCGACACTGATGTTGTTCGTAGCCAGGACCGGCTGGCGCTCGCGAGCCTCCATGTGAAGCTCCATCGAGACGCTGTGGCCCAACTCGTCCGCCAACAGCCCTTGGAGCGCGCCCAGATACCGTTCTCGAACCCACTCCATGATGAAGCGCCCTGGAACTGCGACGTTCACCGTGTTCCCGTCTAAGCTCATAGGGCGCAAGGGCTTCAGAAATCTCTCATACCATGCCTGAGGCACGTCCGGAGAGAGTCTCTTAAGAACCTGCTGCCAAGCCGCCTGAAGCCGGATACTGTCGGCAGTGTCTTCAAGAGTCAACTGGTCTTTCATCGCATTAAGGAATGGCCGGAAAGAGGCCGGGTGGGGATTGGAAGTATAACACGGTAAGGGAGTCGAGCGGGAGGAAATCGGTCTATGGAAATCGGCGATAAACGGCAAGGAGGGGCAACCTGCCCGATCTCTGGGAGATCGTCTCTTTGCATTTCTTCTATTTTCGCGATTTTTCGTTGCTCGGCGACTACGCAGATATCGCCTAACACTTGTCTACCGTGGACTTGGCGGCATGCCGGATGGGTCGGGTCCGTTTCGCTAAGGACCTGCCCGCGCCGATGGGAGGCGAGATCATGAGAATCCTAGGCGTCCTGAACGGTCGAGACATGGACGGGGACCTCCTCCATGCGTGGGCTACCTCTGCTGAATACGTGGTTGCCGCCGACGGCGCGGCCGATCTCCTTATCGAGCTTGGTGTACCCCCCGATATGATCATCGGCGACATGGACAGCATGAAGCGGCAATCGGGTGCGATCGAGGTGGTCCGAGACGAGGATCCGAGCGCGACCGACTGCGACAAGCTTCTTCGGTGGGTTCGGCAGCGCGGCCAGCATAGCTTTACTCTCGCGAACATCGAAGGCGACCTGCTGGACCACATGCTGGCCACCCTGGCAAGCTGCGTCGCGTTCCGCCGAACCGTTCGCGTGGCCCTGCGGCGAGGCATGGGCTGGGTGTTCAGCGGGCCTTTGCAGATCAATGTCGCTCCCCAAGCTCGAGTGTCCCTGATTCCCCTCACCCCTTGCTCTGGTGTGAAGCTCCACGGCGTTCAATGGAGGCTGGATTCGGCCGATCTCGAGACCGGCGGCCAGATCAGCGTTTCGAACAAGGCGACCGACGGGTTCGTCCAGGCCTCCGTTTCGCGCGGCGCCGCGTTCCTTTTTGCCGAATACTCGCGTGAGGAAATGCCCTTTTGGGATTAGCCGGCAAGACCGTCACCTTCGCCCCGCTCGATTTCCTGGTCGTCGGCCTGTTCGCGATCGCGGTACTCTCCCTCGGCTTTTCCGCGAAGCTGCGAAATAACACGATCCTGCAGTTCCTGTCCGCGGGCCGCTCGCTCTCTCTTCCCGCATTCGTAGCGACCCTTGTAACCGTCTGGTACGGCGGGATTCTCGGCGTGGCCGAGTCGGTCACCTACTACGGCATCGGCACTTGGCTGCTCATGGGCGTGCCCTATTACGTTTTCGCATACGTCTATGCGATCTGGCTGGCAAAGCGAGTGCGGGGAGCCGAGCAGCTAAGTATTCCCGAACGCCTCGACCTCAAATGGGGCAAGAGCGCCGGTCTGGTCGGCGCTCTGATCATGTTCTGCCTCGCCGTCCCGGCGGCTCACGTTCTGATGCTTGGGTCGCTCGTCCAGAGCTTCACCGGCATGGATCTCAAACATGCCGTGTGGATCGGGGCGGTGATCGGCATTCTGTTCCTCTACAAGGGCGGACTGCTCGCCGACGTTCGCGTCGGCATGTTCGCTTTCGCGATGATGTACATCGGGTTTCTCGTCATCGATGTTTACTGCCTCGCGACCCACCCGCCGGCGACGATCCTGCCCAGCCTTCGCAGCCAGGACATGCTGAGCTTCACCGGCGGCAAGGGCCCCATCGTCGTCTTTACGTTCTTCATCCTTGGCGCGTGGACTCTCGTGGACCCCGCCTTCCATCAGCGTGTCGCGAGCAGCAAGTCGCCGGAGATTGGCCGCCGCGGAGTGTTGATCAGCATTGGCTTCTGGTTCCTCTTCGATGTTCTCAGCATGACGGCGGCACTCTACGCCGTCGCTCTCGCCAACCCAAAGCCTACCGACGGCAAGCTCCTGTATCCGATCTTCGGAGATCAGATCCTGCCGCCGGGGCTGAAAGCCCTTTTCTTCTGCGGAATGATGGGCACGATCCTATCGGCAATGGTCGGATACACGCTCGTCAGCGGGACCACGATCGGGCGGGAGATCGTCGGCCGGCTGAAGGCGAACATGACGGATTCGAGCGTGACCCTTATGTCGCGCGTCGGCATCGCGCTCGCTTGCGTCGTCGCGATTTGGCTTGCCCTCAAGATTCGAAGCGTGGTCGATCTTTGGTACGCCTGGAGCGGATGCGTGATCGGCTCCATGCTAATTCCGGTCTGCTTCGCGTACCTTAAGGAACGGGTTCGAGTGCCGCCAGGCTGGATCGTCGCCTCGATGGCTGTCGCGTTCGCGTCGAGTTTCGCATGGTTGCTCTATGGCGTGGCAAACGAAAACCCGTTTCTCAACGTCGCATTTATAAACGGCGCCCACGGTTTCGCCATCCGCGTGGAGAAAGAGGCCGACCAACCGGCGCCGGGGCGATTGGATGTGCAGATTGGCACTCTGGCGCCTGCCTTGGTAATCTCGGGAGCGGTAATCGCGCTCGGAGCGCTCGCCGATAGGAGTAGAAGAAAGAATGGTTGATGATCACATGGTCGACGCCAACGTCGCGACTGAGGAAGCCCCGGTCGCCGATCATCCGCACGCTGGAGTTGCCGAGGAAGGCTATTCAGCCCCGGTCGGTCAGTGCCACATTGGGAAGCTGGTCGTCAAGCGCTCAGGCGCTGAGACGGACGTCGAGTTTCCCGTGAACCCGCCGTGCGTTATCGGCCGATTCGATCCCGCGGTCGGGCCGATCGACATCGACCTCGGCTCCATGCCCGAAGGTTCGTACGTGTCCCGGAAGCATGCGAAGATCACGTGCGAAGACGGAGCCTGGAAAGTCGCCGATCTCGGTTCTTCGAACGGGACGTTCGTCTTGCGTCAGGATTTCGAGCGGGTGGATGAGGCAGATCTGAACGATGGCGACGAGATCGCTCTCGGAAATGCCCGATTCGTCTTTCATGTCGTCCGGGCCGAGGCTTCGGTCCCGCCGGTAGCCGACGAAGCTTAGCCTCTCATCGCCGTTCGAAGGAAAGCCATCCGGAGCCATCCCGCTCCGGATGGCCCTTTTTTTGTGTCAGGTTCGACCCGGCTCGGACTGCTGGGTTGGAGCTGCGGACACTGTGCCGGGGGCTTTCAGCCCCCGCTCGGGCGGAGCCCGAGGATCTCGACCTACGGTCGAGCGGCGACTGAAAGTCGCCGGCACGGTGCTGACTCCACGCCACACCCTCCTTGCCCTGCGATCCCGTCACCCAGCGGTCGGGTCAGAATACGCGGCTATCCCGCGGCGAAGGCCGGCTTCGCCTCGCGCACCGCGTCGGACAGAATGGCTTCATCCAGGACGTTGTAGCCCTGTCCGAACAGACCCGGCGCCACCCCGATCTTCTTCATCGGAGCGAGGTGGATTTGGTCCGCCCCCGTCGCCTCTAACGTCTGCCGGATCGCGCCTGGCCGGATCCCGCCGCAGAGAAGGACCTCGATATCGCTCCCGGCCCTCTCGCGGATCTTGCGAATCTTCTCCGCCCCCTCCAGTGCGGTATCAGCGCCGCCGCTTGTGAGGATTCGGGTAAATCCGAGGTCGACGAGGTC
>DATJYD010000497.1:0-7746 GCA_035499755.1 Fimbriimonadaceae bacterium | reverse complement strand
TCACGTCGACGCAACGACAGAACCACTGGGCAACCGCTGCTGCTTCGATTGGCGACACGGCCGGGCGGTAGTCCGTCAAGCAGACTGAAGCAACGATTAGGGCGAGAAAGTTCATCGACCTCCCAAGGAGAACCCTACAGTTCTGACGTCGAGCCCCTCCGTCGGATACTCCAAGAACTCAAAGAGGGAACTCTACAAGCGACGCATACGAATCTGTGCCCGTCTGTGTTAATCTGCGGTTCCGGCTCCAATACTCCAAAACTCCAGAACTCCAAGTTTCTCAACATGCAGCCCATCCTCACCCAAGTCAACTTGCACGACGACGAGCACAAGGCGAACCGCGCCGCCATGGACGCGACGATGGCCGAGTACCGGGCGCGGATGGCGGAGGCGATGATGGGTGGCGGGGACGATCTGATCGCCCGTCACAAGAAGCGCGGCAAGCTTCTCGCGAGGGAGCGGATCGACGCCCTTCTCGATCCCGGCGCGGCCTTTCTCGAATTCAGCACCCTCGCCGCGAACGGCCTCTACGACGGCGACGCTCCCTGCGCCGGGATCGTGACCGGGATCGGGCGGGTGCAAGGCCGGGAATGCGTGATCATCGCCAACGACGCGACCGTCAAGGGCGGGACCTACTTCCCGATGACGGTGAAAAAGCACCTCCGCGCCCAGGAAATCGCGCTGGAGAACCGGCTCCCATGCATCTATCTTGTCGACTCCGGCGGCGCGAATCTGCCGTTCCAGAGCGAGGTCTTTCCCGACAAAGAGCACTTCGGGCGCATCTTCTACAACCAGGCGATCATGTCGGCGAAGGGCGTCCCCCAGATCGCGGCGGTCATGGGTTCCTGCACGGCCGGCGGCGCCTATGTGCCGGCGATGAGCGACGAATCCGTGATCGTGCGCGGCCAAGGCACTATCTTCCTCGGCGGCCCTCCCTTGGTGAAGGCGGCGACCGGGGAGGAGGTCAGTGCGGAGGATCTGGGCGGAGGCGACGTGCACACCCGGCTCTCGGGGGTGGCCGACCATTTGGCGGACGACGACGCCCACGCGATCGAGATCATCCGCAATGTCGTGGAGACATTGTCGGAAGCAGCGCCTCAACGCCGCAACGCCTCAGCGCCCCAAGACCCGCTCTATCCGGTCGAAGACCTCTACTCCCTCGTGCCAACCGACACGAAACACCCGATGAACATGCGCGAAGTCCTGGCGAGGGTCGTCGACGGCTCGAACTTCCAGGAATTCAAGGCGCGGTATGGCACGACTCTGATCTGCGGATTCGCGCGCTTCTTCGGCCATCTGGCCGGAGTGCTCGCCAACGACGGAATTCTCTTCTCGGAGAGCGCCTTGAAAGGAGCCCATTTCATCGAGCTGTGCTGCCAGCGCGGCATCCCGCTCGTGTTTCTCCAGAACATCACCGGCTTCATGGTCGGGCGGAAATACGAGAACGAAGGGATCGCGAAGAACGGGGCGAAGCTGGTGACGGCAGTGTCGACGGCGAACGTGCCGAAGTTCACGGTGATCGTCGGCGGGTCCTATGGAGCGGGGAACTACGGGATGTGCGGCCGCGCCTACGATCCCCGCCAGCTTTGGATGTGGCCGAACGCCCGCATCTCGGTCATGGGCGGCGAGCAAGCCGCGGGTGTGTTGCTGACGGTGAAGATGGACCAGCTCCGAGCCCAACACCCCAATACCCCAACACCCCAACACGCCAGCACCCCTCCAATGTCCCCCGAGGAGCAGGAGGCGTTCAAGGCCCCGATCCTTGCGAAGTACGCGGAGGAATCGAGCGCCTACTACTCGACGGCCAGACTCTGGGACGACGGCATCATCGATCCGGTCGATACCCGCCGCGTCCTCGCTCTCGGCATCGAGGGCGCTCAGAACGCGCCGCTTGAGCCTGCGGGATTCAGTATGTACCGCATGTAGCGCGGCGACGTCTCGAGGGAGCGCTAAAGCGTATAGGATATGAGAAGTAAGACCATGAAACATACAGTGGAGCTGGGCGCGCAGGCTGAGAAGGCCCTGCACGAATGGACCTACGCTCTTGGCGTTGAGTCTCAGCAGGAGGCCCTGCAAGCGATCGCTACGGTGATCTTCGATTCGAGTGATCTCCTGTCGTCGGTCGCCGCCTCGGCCGCCCCACTCGAGACGCTTCGGGGCAGGATCGAGGAGGCGGCCGGGAAGGACAGCCCCGGGCCAATCAAGTCCACGCCGAATGTGATGGGAGGCGATGCCTGCATCCGCAACACGAGGATCACGGTATGGACGCTCATCGACTACAAGCGACAGGGCCTGTCGGACTCCGAGCTCCTTGCCGCCTTCCCTGGGCTGAACGCCTCGGACCTCATTGCTGCTTGGGATTATTACGCCTCGCACTCTGAGGCGGTGGACGCCGAGCGGAGGCGTCACGAGGACGCGGCATAGATTGGCCCGGCTCTACGGGAACGAAAACGTCCCCCGTCCGACGCTTGCCGCGCTTGGAAAGCTGGGACACGACGCAGTTTCATCCCTGCAGGCAGGAATGGCAAATCAAGCTATCGACGATGCGGTCGTTCTCGAGTTCGCAAGGGCTGAAGGGCGAATCGTCCTGACGAACGATCGGGACGACTTCAGACGGTTGCACCGGGAAGGGGCCAATCATTGCGGGATTGTCGAGTTCACGAACGATTCGGATTTCGAGGCCCTCGGGGGGAGAATCGATGCCGCGCTTCGCGACCCAAGAGCCGCCGGGCGGTTCTACGCGAGCGTGACGAAGGGGGGGCACTCCTTTCGCTAACCGTCTTCGCGGCGATCGGCGGGCTCTCTCCGTTCCATATCGATTAGAATCCCTAGGCAAGACAGTGCGAGGCCGAAGAAGACTGCGTGAAAATGCTCAGGATGCCGAGTCTTCGCGAAGTAGGCTTCAAGGCCCTCCCACCCAAGGGTATAGGTGGCAAACCGGTGCAGGAACCTCCAGCGGGCGCTCGGCGAACGCGAGTTGAGCTTCCACCAGCCCCTCTGCAACCCCACTGCCTCCACGGCGCATAATGCCAATCCGAGGGCGAGTGCCGCTCGGGCCGGCAAGCGCGGCAGCCCGACCGTCACCATCAGGCCGGCGATCACAAACCCGCCGACTGCGCCGAGGACGACGAGAATGACGAGGAACCCGGGGCTCCTGAGGAGTCGTTCCACGGACTCGTTACCCGTCCTCGCGGGAAGCGACATGGACCAAGTATAGGCAATCGGCGAGTCCCAGTAAACTGCAAGTCATGAGCACTGACACCGTCGTTCGGGCTCCGCGGGGGACGGAGATTTCTTGCAAGGGGTGGATTCAGGAAGCCGCGCTGCGGATGCTGATGAACAACCTCGACCCCGAGGTCGCGGAGAAGCCGGAGGACCTGGTGGTCTACGGCGGACGAGGCAAGGCGGCCCGGAACTGGGAATGCTTCGAGGCGATCGTCCGCTCCTTACGCGCTCTGGAGGACGACGAGACGCTAATGATCCAGTCGGGCAAGCCGGTCGGGGTCATGAAGTCGCACCCAGACGCCCCGCGGGTGCTCATTGCGAACTCCAACCTCGTCGGGGCGTGGAACAACTTCGAGGAATTCACCCGGCTGGAGCGGCTTGGGCTGACCATGTACGGCCAGATGACGGCCGGCTCCTGGATCTACATCGGCTCGCAGGGGATCGTTCAGGGAACCTACGAGACCTTCGCCGCAGCCGGGAGGAAGCACTTCGGCGGCTCGCTCGAAGGGAATCTCGTGGTGAGCGGCGGAATGGGAGGTATGGGCGGCGCCCAGCCCCTCGCCGCGACTATGAACGGCGCCCACTTTATCGGCATCGAAATCGACCCGGCGAAGATCGAGAAGCGGATCGAGACCGGCTACTGCGACGGGATGGCCTGGTCGCTGGACGAGGCCTTCGCAGCCCTCGACGGCAATCGCGGCGTCTCCGTAGGACTCGTGGGGAATTGCGCGGAGGTCCTGCCGGAGATGGTCCGGCGCGGCATCGTGCCGGACGTCATCACCGACCAGACGAGCGCCCACGATCCGCTGAACGGCTACGTGCCGGCCGGCATGACCCTCAAAGAGGCGGCGGAGCTTCGGCAGTCGGCGCCCGACGAGTACATCCGCAGGGCGATCGAGTCGATGGGCCGGCACGTCGAAGCTATGCTCGCGCTCCAGAAGATGGGGGCGGTCGCCTTCGACTACGGCAATAATATTCGCACGCAGGCGACGAAGGCGGGCGTAAAAAACGCGTACGACATCCCCGGTTTCGTGCCGGAGTACATCCGCCCGCTCTTCTGCGAAGGGAAGGGGCCGTTTCGCTGGGCGGCGCTCTCCGGCGACCCCGAGGACATCTTCGCGACGGATCGTCTGCTCCTCAGCCTCTTTCCGGAGAACAAGCCACTCGCACGTTGGATCGAGCTCGCGAGGGAGAAGATTCACTTCCAGGGCCTTCCCGCGCGGATCTGCTGGCTCGGCTATGGGGAGCGAGCGAAGATGGGTCTGGCGATGAACGATTTGGTAGCTCGCGGGATCGTGAAGGCGCCGATCGTGATCGGCCGGGACCATCTCGACACCGGCTCGGTCGCCTCGCCCTACCGGGAAACCGAGGGGATGAAGGACGGCTCCGACGCGATCGCCGACTGGCCGCTCCTGAACGCGATGATCAGCGCCGCCAATGGCGCGTCGTGGGTCTCGATCCATAACGGCGGCGGCGTGGGGATCGGCTACTCGCAGCACGCGGGAATGGTGGTCGTCGCCGACGGCACCACGGAGGCGGCCCGCCGGCTGGAGCGCGTGCTCACCTGCGATCCCGGCCTCGGTGTCATGCGCCACGCCGACGCCGGCTACGACGACGCGATCGAGTTCGCTCGTGAGCATGGCATCGAGATCCCCTTGGACTTTCCAAAGTAGCCTGCATTTAGTGGCAAGAGCTTCGCAGGGCAAGCCCTGCCGCTACGGAATCGCCTTCTTCGCCAACTGAGCGAGCTAAACGGCCTTTCATCTAACCTGAAGACAGCCGCCCGCCCCCCTTCCTCTTGCGGCGGTCCTGACCGTAGCACAGGATTGTGCGGGAAGGGCGGAGGGGGACGGGGGTTCCGGAGCGCTCTCAGACCCGGGCCGTCCCACTCCTAGACGGGCGTCACGGATTCCGGAGACTAGTACGGCTTATGCAGGTTGAGCGTCGGCGGATTGTAGGTCTGCCGGAACTTCATCCACTTCGCATGGCCGTCGCAGAAGGTGTACTGGGCACCGTCGAAGTGCCGGTTGGTCTGAATCGCCCCGTCGAACTCATCCATCTGATGGCTGGGCGACAGCGGGTTGACGCTGTGCTGGAACCAGGGCTTGTAGCTGTCGTCGCAGAACGGATACGGATCGATCTGGCCCGGCGTGGTGCTTGGCAGGCTCCTCCGTTCGACGAAGATGATCGACGAACTCGAGTCGACCACTCGCGAATCGTTCATCCCGAAGATGAAATAGCCGTTCACCAGGTACGAGTTGACGGACGATCCGCCGGGATTGTAGATGGTCGGGCAGTTGGGATCGAAGGGATTGGGATCCGAGGGGCAGGTGAGCAGGAGATGCTCGTGCAGATGGATCTGATCGACCGAGTTGTCTCCAGTTGCGTCTCTCTCACTGGCCGCCCCGACGATGTAGGGCATTAGCATATAGAACACCGAACCCCGGTCCGGCGACTCCTTCGATTCGTCCGCGTTGTCGACATCCGGGTTGGCGAGCGTCTGCTTGCTTTGCGGATAGAGATCGTCGTTGTCTCCGAGATAGAGCTTCAACCCCATCCCGAATTCGCGTTGGTTGTTCAGGCAGCCGGCCTTCTTGGCGGCGGCTTTGGCTTGGGAAAAGACCGGAAACAGAATCGCGGCCAGGATCGCGATGATCGCGATGACGACGAGAAGCTCGATGAGCGTAAAGCCTGCATCCGCAGACTTCCTTGCAGTCATTCTTGTTAACCCCTCAACAGCAATCGTGCGATCGCCTTGGGCTCCTGGACGCCACGGCAACCCTCTCAGATGTACTCAATTACAACAGCGACTATGATGCGTAACCAAGACGCCGGGCAAGCCGCGATACGGCGGTACCGAAAACTCGCCTGACTACTCTCAGACGCCTCGCGAAAGCTCCGAAGTTCGGTCCGTCGAAGGCAGAACCCGACGTTCGCGCATGAGGAAGCTACATCCGGCTCTCGACCAGCTTCAGAATCTCCTCTTCCTTCGTCTGAGCCCGCTGCTGAAGCATCGCAGCTTCCTCCAGTGCCGACTGAGCGAATCCCTTATCCTCCAGCCCCGCGCAGTTGATCCGCACATTGAGCCCCGCCCCAATCGCTGCCGACCTTGCGCAGAGCGCGCCGACCGCGGCATCGGATAGGGAGTTCGGATTCCCGGTTTCGACCATCGCTTGGATCACCTCCATCGAGGCGAGCGCTGAGCGCATCGTCTTCAGAGGAACCTCGATCGCGCCCCGCGTCGCGGCTTGGATCGCGCCGTGCCGTGCCGCTTTCTCCTCGACCGACGCCTTAGGCAGGCCGAAGGCGGCCATCACGGCATCGAAGGCCGCAGTGTCTTCGTCGACCAGTGCGAGCATCTCCGCCACATAGGCCTGTCCCTTGACCGCCCAGTCGGAGAACTCCTCCCATCGGTCGTCCCAGCCGCGCTTGTGCGAGGACAGGTTGGCGACCATCGTCCCAAGGGCTGCCCCGAGGGCCCCAAGGGCCGCAGCGACCGAACCGCCGCCCGGCGCGGGGGATTCGGAAGCCGTCTCCTCCACGAAATCTCGCAGGCTGAGGTCGACGAGCCGCTTGCGCGAACGATCCTGGATGGCGTATTCGATGATTCTCTCCTCCGGATTGAATGCGGCCAACTCCCCCAGACCCAGCGAGCGGACCGCGATCTTGACGATCTCCTTTTCCGGTATGCCGAGCGAGCGCCGCTGCTTTCGCAGATAGTGCCGGCCGGCCTCTAGCATCGCATTCAGCGGGATCAGTCCGACCAGTTCCGACCCCGTGACCCGGACGCCGCGCGCCGACGCCTTCTCCACGACTTCGTCGAAGGCGACGTGGATCGGAGTGACGGAAAGGTCGGTCAGGTTCATCGAGATCTGCGCGATCCCATATTCCTCGATGAACCATCCGATCGCCTTCACCGCCTTCAGTGCGCCCGGCTCGTACACCGGCTCGCCATGCTCGTCCAGCATCGGCTCGCCCATGATAGGATCGCCGATCCGCTTCAGCCGCCCCTTCTCGCGCACATCGAAGGCGATCGCGTTCGCGCGCCGCGTCGAGGTCGTGTTCAGGTTCACATTGTAGGCGATGAGGAAGTCTCTCGCCCCGACGGCGGTTGCGCCGGACCTTGCGTTGAAGACTGCCGGCCCGAAGTCGGGCTGCCATTCCGGCTTCCGGAGCTTCTCCGCGAGCCCTTCGTATTCGCCGGCGCGGACGTCGGCGAGGTTCCGGCGCTCCTCGGCGGATGCCGATCGCTCATAGAGGAAGATCGTCATCCCCAGTTCCTCTCCCATGCGCCGGCCGAGCGCAGTGGCGAAATGAGCCGTTTCCTCCATCGTGATGCCCCGGATGGGAACGAGGGGACAGACGTCGAGAGCGCCGAACCGCGGGTGCTCGCCATGGTGCCGGGCCATGTCGATCAACTCGACTCCGCGCTTCGCGGCGCGAAAAGCCGCTTCGCAAACCGGCCCCGGCTCACCGACGAACGTGTAGACGGTGCGGTTGGTCGCCACGCCAGGATCGACG
>DATJYD010000496.1:0-4367 GCA_035499755.1 Fimbriimonadaceae bacterium | reverse complement strand
TCGCCCCCAATGCTCCTTCGATCGCATCGCGCATCGTGACCGATTGTACGCCGCCCTCTACGAGACGGGCTCGATCCGCTTCACCTTGCCCGACGCCGCCAATCCCGGCAGCCCCTTCGCGTCGATCCGCCCGAAGACGAGCTTCAGAGACTTATCCGGCTGGTCCACGGTGAGCCCAAGCTCCTTCAGAGACGAGAGCGTCGAGGGTTCGAGATCCTCCAGCCAAACCTCGACGTCGAGCGTGCCGGTCGCCCTTCGGAGAGGCGCCGCCACCTTCGACTCGAAGAGCAGCTTGGCGATGATCTCGGGATGGACCTCCTTAGAGCCGAAGACCGCGTGCAAGACCCGCACCTTGGCCGTGACCTTGGCGAGGATCGTTTCCTTCATCCGAGTGATGGACCAAACGGCTTTGGGATCCTGCCGGTTCATGGCCATGATGAACTGCTGGAGGCCGGGGTCGTTCGTCTCCACCGTCACCGTCCCGATGGAGTCCGGATTGGCGAAGGGCTTTGCGAGAGCCTCCGGCTCGTAGGCGAGGGCGTCGACGGTCACCGGTACCGCTCCCTGGCCGCCGCTGAGGGTCACCCCGCCGGTGGTCGCCCCGCCATAGCCGCCTCCGCCGAATCCGCCCCCGCCAATGCCCGCGTTTTTGCCCGCGACGCTGAAGCTCGCGGTGGACTGGGCCAGATTCGCTGGCCCGCCAAGACCGACCCCCTCGTAGCTCACTCCCGAGGCCATGTCGACCGGCACGTGAACGGTGCGCTCCTGCCCGCCGATGTTGATGACGCGTTGCTCGACGGCGACGAACGAGGTGTACTGACTCATGATCCCGAATTCGAGGGCCAGGTCCGTGATCTTGGTCTGCCCTTCAGCCGGATTGGGCGCCGTTCGGGTCCCGAGCGCGTAGTCGCGTTCTAGCTTGTCGATCATTCTGCGCGCCCAGATCGTCGGGATCGATTCCCCTCCCGGTTTGTCGCCGGGAAACAGGAGGTCGATCGTCTGACTCCAAGGCCGGCCCGCCATCTTGCCGCTGATAGTCAACTTGCCCTCTCCCGGAGTTCCATAGCGCCCGTAGAGGACGATAGGCTTGCTTCCGAAGACGTCCGGGATCTCGCTCGGCAGCACGTCCGAAACGTCGACGCCCTCGAACTTCGCCGATACGTTCAACAGGATCGGGCTCTGGGTCCGTTCGACGAACCGCGCTACCGCCTTGTCCGAATCGGAATCCAGGGTGACGATCTCCGAATCGCCCTTGCCTTCTTCACTCATCGCGTCGATGAGATAGCGGTTGACGCTGTTGCCGATGCCGAAGGTGAAAAGCCGCGAGTCGCCGTGGAGTTTGCGGACGGTTTGGAGGATCTCCGCTTCGTCGCCGACGTATCCGTCGGAATTGAAGATGAACAGGCGGAGCCGACCCGGATTAGGCGGCGTCGAGTAGGCGAACTCCATCGCGTTTCGGATGTCTGTTCCGCCACCCGCATCGAGTCCCTGCACGAAATCGGCTGCCTCGGACCGGTTCTCCGGCGTGTTCGCGCGCGACGTCTTCCAGAGCGGATTGACGCCCGTCGTAAAACCGATGACGTTGAAGGTGTCCCCCGGGCGCATCGTGTCCATAAGCTTCAGAGTCAGCTCCTTGGACTTGGCGATCGGAAACCCGGTCTGGCTGCCCGTCTGGTCGATCACGAAAATCAGTTCCCGATTGGCGATCTGCTGCGCGGCAGGCGCCTTCGGAGGCAGGAGAATGAGCGAGAAGAACCCACCCTTCACCGGATCGTACTTGGCGAGAAACGCGCTTTGGACCGAGTCCGTCGCCGTCCGGTAGTGGAGGATGAAGTCGCGGTTCGGAATCTCGTCCTTGTGCTTGAGCGTGACTGTGGCCCGGGTCGGGCCGACCTCCTTCACGCTCACGTCGTGAAGAATCGACTTGACGTCCACGATCGGCGCTCCCGCATCGAGATTGACGGTGAGCGAGATGTTCGACCCCGTCCTCATTCCCTCGGGAATCACGGGTGGCGCGATCTTCTGGGGATCGGGCGCGTTCCCCAGGTAGCGCGGGCCGACCACCATCGGGAACGAGAACTCGAATTGGTTGTCCTCGTACTTGAGGATCTGCACGTAGCTGATCTCGATCTGAACCGTGGAGTTTGGCAGGATGTTCGCGACCGACTGCGTGAAGATGTTCGGGCGCTCCTGGTCGAGGAGGGCAGCCGCTTGCCCGTGGCTCTTTGCCGCTTCATAGATCGCGCTCGCTTCGTCTCGCGGCTTGATCACGCCGTCGATGATCCGGTCGCCGACCTTCATCCTCATCCGGTCGACCGCCGCGTCGGCCGGCAAGGGAAAGGTGTAGACCGCCTCGATCGGCGCCTTCGAAGGGTTGGTGAAGGTCTGGACGACCGTAACCCGAGCCCCGAAACCGGAGATGTCGGCGTCGACGTCCGTGCCCTTCAGGGGAAGCACGATCACGTCGTTTCCGGACGAAAGCAACGATCCCGGACTGACCTCCGGAACCCATCGGCCCTGTACATGGCCGGCAAGCAGCACCGCTGCGGCTACGAACAACATGGCAAACCCACCTCCTCTGCTCCGAGCGAAACCTCATACCTCTGCCCGCCCCTCAGCCCCCAATGAGAAGCCTGCCTTTGCCCGAGGGCGGAGGCTGGACCCACTCGCCACGGGGGGAGAGCTTGGCGGGCTAACCCTTCCGGTCCGGAATGAATATCAACGAGTTGTCGGTCGGATTGACGAGAAGCCGGCCCTGCCCCCCGAACATCTCCTCGATCAACGCGCTATCCTTGTCGGGCACACCGGCGAAGCCGAGGATCGTGCTCAACTCAGGCCGGGCGATCGGCGTCCCTTCGATCAGGGCCTTGATCGCCCAGGGATCGGCATGTCTCACCCGAACCCGATAGAAAGTGGGCCCCTGCGCGAACAGCATTGCCGACGCGGCGAGGAAGGCAAGCGAGGCGATGAGCTTCATATGCATTCTGACGGGCGCCGGGCGCGCACGTTTCGCACAGCGTTCGGGCCATAGGTGGTTTCGGCGGCAATGCTGGGCGCGTTCCTTCCTCGTTGGCCGTAGAATAGGCTCATGCTGACCCTCCTCGCGGCCGCTGCCGCGGTCAAATTGGCTTATTCGTTCCCGGCCGGGACAAGTCGCACCTACGACGTCGCCGTGATCTTCGACGGGTATGTGCCCCTGTTCGGGGGGAATCAGGGCAAGGTGGAGGCCGATCTGGTCGTAACGGCAAAGGGCCTGGCGGCAGCCGCGGATGGAAGCCCTCAGGTTCTGAGCAGCCTCGACGACATCCACGTCCTCCTCGACGGCAATCCGCTCAACGTCGTCACGAAGGAGTCGGCGGTGGCTTTCTTTCCTCCCACCACGATCAGCATGACCCCGCTCGGCGAGACTCTCAAGACCAACGCCCCCGATTCCACGTTGCCGGTAAAGCTGCCCGGCCTCGACATCAAGCGATTTCCCGATATCACGTACATTCCTCTCCAGTTGCCTCCCGACGGGGCGGAAGTGGGGAAGCCCTACACCTTTAAGCGGAAGTTCGGCGATTCCGATATCGACTATACGGTCACGCCGACCAAGGTTGGCGACGCCGGGGTGGACATGGACGTCGCGCTGAAGCAGAGCTACACGGTCTTCGAGACGGATGGCAAGGACGTGACCACCGAGCGCAAAGACGCGGCGTCTGAGGTCAAAACGGACTGGGCCGGCAAGGGAACGGCCACCTTCGACCCGAACCTAGGCGCCTTCACGGCCGTACGCGTCGATGCCAACGCTCATAGCATCGTTACGGACCTGACGACCAAACAGCAATCCACCCGGGATCTGAAGACGACGCTGACGATCAAGCTGCGGAAGGATTAAGGATCAGAGATCGAGGGTGAGGGCCTCGCTGAATTCTCTTATCCTCCAATCGTGTCCCCGAAGAGCCAATGCTTGCGATTGCGGTTACGGCCCTCGTACTCAAGCGTCTATGAAGTGATGCCGGACCGCCGCAAAGGTAACTCCGTGCTCCTTTCCCACTCGGACGCGGGCACCAGACTCCTCGACTCGTCGGTAAAGGCTCCGACCCTTTTCGCTGTGCTTATTCTCGCCGCCTTCGCGCTGGGGCTTCAAAGGACCGGCCGCGATGTGGCGGTTCTGTCCAAGGTAAACGGCGTGACACGGGTCGTAATCGGTGGTCGAACCATCCCTCCTCGCTGGAGTCCGCCGCTCCCACTCCAGGTGGGCACCGATCTGTTCCTGATGACCAAGCCGGTCGGGATGACCCGAACGATGGTTCTGACCCGAGGAACCAGCGTCGTCGGCCGGGTAGACCTCCTTGCCGTTCTTCGGAAATGGGTCGGCAGCGACA
>DATJYD010000495.1:0-2293 GCA_035499755.1 Fimbriimonadaceae bacterium | reverse complement strand
CAATGGGCCTACCGGCGCGTGCGGAGATTGAAGCGCCGTGCGCCGCGAGGAGCTGCAACAGGCCGCCGCCCACGGTGCCGACACCGGCCAGTCCGAGCTTCAATCCCTTGCTCATGGAAAAGATCAGAACGTCCTGTTCGCCTTGGAGGCAATGGGAATGACGTTATGCAGGGTCTTGGCGGACTCTGAGAGGAACTTGCGGATGTTGCGGGCGGCCTGGCGGACGCGCTGCTCATTCTCGACGAGAGCGATACGCACATGGCCCTCGCCATACTCGCCGAAGCCGACGCCGGGAGAGACCGCCACGCCCGCCTTCTCGAGCAGGAGCTTCGAGAATTCGAGACTGCCGAGGTGAGAGAACATGTCGGGGATCGGCGCCCAGGCGAACATGGTCGCCGGCGGAGACGGGATCGGCCAGCCGGCACGCGTCAGCGCATCGACCAGGCAGTCGCGGCGGCGCTTATAGGTGGCGCGGATCTCGTCGATGCAGTCCTGCGGTCCATTGAGCGCGGCCGCGGCCGCGACCTGGATCGGTGTGAAGGCGCCATAGTCGAGATAGGATTTGACGCGCGTCAGTGCATGGATCAGCCGCTCGTTGCCGACGGCGAAGCCGACGCGCCAGCCCGGCATGGCGTAGGTCTTGGAAAGGGTCGTGAACTCCACGGCGATATCCATGGCGCCAGGGATCTCGAGAATCGAGGGCGGAGGCTCGCCGTCGAAATAGATCTCGGCGTAAGCGAGGTCTGAGAGCACGATCAACTCGTGCTTCTTGGCGAAGGCGACCACCTCCCGGTAGAAGTCGCGGTCGGCGACGACCGCGGTCGGATTGGCGGGATAGTTCAGCACGAGGGCCGAGGGCTTCGGCACGGAGTGGCGCACCGCTTTATCGAGCGAACTCATGAACTGAGAATCGGTCCGCGCCGGCAGGTGGCGGATCACGCCTCCCGACATGATGAAGCCGAACTCATGGATCGGATAGGTCGGGTTCGGGACGAGAATGACGTCGCCAGGGGCGGTGATCGCCTGCGCCATGTTGGCGAACCCTTCCTTCGAGCCGAGCGTCACCACGACTTGGGTGTTGGGATTGAGCTTCACATTGAAGCGGCGCGCGTAATAGGCGGCTTGCGCCTTGCGCAGCCCGTTGATGCCTTTGGAGGCTGAATAACGATTGGTGCGCGGGTCGCGCGCCGTCTCCACCAGCTTGGCGATGATGTGCTCGGGCGTCGGCATGTCCGGATTACCCATGCCGAAATCGATGATGTCCTCGCCGCGCCCGCGCGCCTCGGCCTTGAGCTTGTTCACTTGCTCGAAGACGTAAGGCGGCAGGCGCTTGATTCTGTGGAAATCGTTGCTCACGGACGCACGGGTCCCCGTCCCGATCAGACCCCGTTGGAATCACCCCTTGAACCATAGATACGGGCCTCCCGGCAAGAAGCTCAAGACGGGACGGCTTCGTCGATTCGCTGCTTTCTACTGGGCGGTATTGGCGGGAGCGGCGGCTCCGTCTTTGGCGGCCTGCTCTTGCTTGCTCTTGTCCTGTTGGAGCTCGGTAATCGCAGCCTTCTGCTCGGCCTTGGTCAGGGTCTCATCGTCGCTTCGCATCAAGGTCGCAAACGGCTTGAATCCGTGCTCAGACGGCGCGGTGTCGGCGCAGCCGGCGAGCCACAGCGTGGCTAGTCCCCCAAGGACGGATAAGAGCAGACGAAAGGTCATTCGTAGTTGACGTTTACGATCGAAGTTCCCTCTAGGCGATTGGCAATCGCCTTCAGCTTGTTATATTGCATAGCACAATGAAGGCATTCGCGGAAGCCGCCGAGGGTCCGCCGTCCGCCTCTCGGCTGCGCGGTTAAAACGGTTAATTGGGGGTAAAACAAGGACAATTTGATGCAGGAGAGAAATAAGGAGCTCAGCGACCTCCAGCCGGAAGGACAACAACAAACCAACCAGTTCGATGCTCTTGCCCGGAACATGGTGCGACTTTTCGACCAGGGCGCCAAGGTGTTCTCCACGCTCGCCGAGCGCACCGGCACCAATGGCAATGGCCCGTACGGCGTAGCCTCGGAGGTCAGCGAAGCCGCGAAATCGCTCGGCGAAATCGCCCGCCACTGGGTCGCCGAGCCGACCAAATTGGCGACGGCGCAAGGGGAGTTGTTCAAGAGCTATGCAGATCTCTGGGGCCGCAGCGTTCGGCGCTTCCTTGGCGAAGAGGTGGAGCCCGTGGTCAAGCCCGAGCCCGGCGACAACCGCTTCAAGGACCCCGACTGGTCGAACGGTCAATTCTTCGACTTCTGGA
>DATJYD010000494.1:0-2992 GCA_035499755.1 Fimbriimonadaceae bacterium | reverse complement strand
CCGCCCCGCCGCCGTGATATCGAGGTTGGCGCCACTGCCCCTTTCGCGGTATCCCATCGTGATCTCGCTGCGAGCCTCCTGCAGCTTGGGCAGATCGAGCTTCACCCCGAATACCTGGTTCAACCTCTCCACGATCTGCATCCACGCAGCGCTCGGGCGGGCGGTGTCGCCGCCGGGGTAGCAGACGCGGTAGCAGATGTTTCTGAGCACTTGAGCGGTCTGGCCCTGGCCGATCAAGTAGGCGGTCTCACCCGGCTGCTTCACGAACTCCTCGGCGGCCAAGCCGGACATCGGCGGCAGATAAGCCATCTTAACGTGATGGGCTTGGACCGGGACTTCCATACGCCCTTGGGTCTCGGGGCCCTCTATCCGTCGCGGGCGCACATAGAAGGACTCCTCGTTGGCGTAGTCGAACTCCAGCCCGCATGTCCAAGACGCTCCGCCCTCGACGCCATCGACGGTCAATTCCATGAGAACATTGCGCGTGTCCTGCTTGCCCGCAGAATCTCGACTGACGGTTCGGACGTTCAGATCGTGCCAAAGGAGCCGGCCGCTTGGCACCGGCACCGTGAGGAGGTCCCGGCGGTTGACGGTGACCCCGACCCGAGACTGGGCCGTCGAGCCCGCTCGCCGCTTGCTCAACCAGCGCCGCCGCGCCACATCCCACAGAGACAGCGCCTGCAACGCGGTCGTCTTCCCCGCGTTGTTCGGGCCGACGAACACGACGGCGTCGCCAAGCTCGATCTCCGCATGACCGAACGTCTTGAAATTGTGGATCGTTAGCTTCGTGAGCATCTCGACTCATACCGAGCGGATCTTGTCTCTGCGTCTCGGCTCAGCGCAAGAATACACCTTCAGCCGGTATCGGGCCGGCTTCCGGCTTGGAAGGGGCCGCTGGCTAGAAGGTCGAGCTCTCTTGCCCTCCAGCGGTTCCTTTCAACACGGGGACTAAGGCACGCAACATCTGGCGATTCTCCGATGATGACCCACGAAGGGCGACCTGCGCCGAGGCGGCCGTGGATCCTACGCTGGCATCAGGTTGTGAAGCTCCGCGTACCGCCCGCCCTTGCGCAGGAGTTCCTCATGGGTGCCGATCTCTACGATCCGGCCGTCGTCGAGCACCGCGATCTGGTCCGCGTCCTGGATCGTCGTGAGCCGGTGGGCGATGACCATCGTCGTGCGTCCCCGCATCGCGTGTTCGAGCGCCTCCCGCACGAGCGCCTCCGAGCGGGTGTCCAGGGCCGAGGTCGCCTCGTCCAAGATCAGAATCTGGGGATCCTTGAGGAGCACCCGCGCGATCGCCACCCGCTGGCGCTGCCCGCCGGACAGGGTGATCCCGCGCTCGCCGATCATCGTCTCGTAGCCCTCGGGGAAGCCGGCCACGAACTCGTGCACGTTCGCCTGCCGGGCGGCTTCTTCGACCTCCGCGTCGGTGGCATCCAGCCGCCCGTACCGGATGTTTTCGCGGATCGTGGCGTTGAAGAGCACGGTGTCTTGGGGCACGAGGCCGACGTGCTCGCGCAGCTCCTGTCGGCGGATATTCCGGATCGGCACGCCGCCGATCAATATCTCGCCTCCCTGCGGCTCGTAGAAGCGGTAGAGAAGCGAGCCGATCGTCGTCTTGCCGCCCCCGCTGTGACCGACGATCGCGGTCACCTTGCCCGCTCCGAGGTTCAGATTAAGCCCGGTCAGCACGGGCACGTCTGGCACGTACGAGAACTCGACGCGGCTCAAGCGAACGTCCAAGCCGCCCGAAGCGAGGTCCGAAAGGTGGACCACGTCGCCAGAGCGAAGGGCGGCGGGGAAGCCGACCGCCTCCGGCGAATCCGGCTCCTCCGGCCCTTCATCGAGGATCGCGAAGATTCGGTCGGCGGCCCCGATCGCCCGCTGCAGCCGCGTATAGAGCTGGGCGAGGGAGGCCATAGGCCCCGCGATGATCATGATCGCGAAGAAGAAGCTGATGAGGGAGCCGAAGCTCTCCTTATGGGCGAGGATGTTGATGCCGCCGTACCAGATCACGCCGATCATCAGCGCCGAAAACCCGGCGGAAGCGACGATCCCCATCGCGCTCTCCGCGTACGCCATTTTCACGTTGAGGCGGAAGACCTTCATCAGCCGGTCGTTCGCCTTCTCGTCCTCGTAGTGCTCGCGGGCGAAGGCCTTGACCAGCCGGATATTGCCGAGCGCCTCGGTCATGCCACCCATCGCATCGCTCAGCGCGTCCAGGGAGGAGCGCGTCAGCTTGCGCAGGCGCCTTCCGAAGATCACGAAGAAGAGCATCACCCCAAGAAGCAGGCCGACCGAGAGCAGGCACAGCTTCCAGTCGATCACGAACGCGACCACGATGCCGCCGACGAAGGTGACGATGTTCGGAAGCACGCTTGCGATATCGCTCGTCAGCGTCTGCTGGATCATCCCGACGTCGTTGCTGAGGTAGGAGGTGAGATCGCCGGAGCGGGTCTTGTCGAAATACACGACGGGCAGGCGCTCGAGGTGCGAAAAGAGCTTAAGCCGCATCTCCCAGACGATCCGGCTCCCCGTCACCGAGATCAGAACGCTCTGAATGAACCCGAAAACCGCGGCGAGGAGGATGATCGAGAAGATGATCAGGGCGAAGCGATTGAGATCCGCCGCCGACTGGCTCTTCGACACCTGATCGACCGCGAAGCGGAGCATGAGCGGCAGGGTGAGGGTCGCGAGCGAGGAAAGGAGCATCAGCACGATCGCGAGAGCGATCGCCGCCCGGTAGGGCCAAGCCAGCTTCAGCAGCCGGAAGACGGAATCCCAAGTGAGCTTCTTCAGCTTGTCGTGCTCGGGGTTCGACGGGATGTAGGATTGACGCATTCACCCGCTTCTACGCCTCGGCGCGCGGCAGTACGTCCTGGCGCCACAAACCTATCCGTCTATCGGCCCATTGGCCCATTTGCCGATTAACCTCTCGCGAAACAAAAGCCGGAAAGACGACGACAAACGTATACGTCTCGTCGTATGG
>DATJYD010000493.1:0-4650 GCA_035499755.1 Fimbriimonadaceae bacterium | reverse complement strand
TCGTCCGCTTTCCGACAATCCTCTCCATGTCGCCGTCTTCAACGACGATGTCGAGGCGGCGAAGTCTCAGTTGGACGCCAATCCCGGTCTCCTGAACTCAGTCGACTCGGACAACCGCACCGCTTTGCATTACGCGGCGGTCCGGCACAGCCTGGATTGCCTCCGTCTTCTGCTGAAGGAGCGGGCCGACCCGAACGTCCAGTCCAGGGAGGGGGTGACGCCGCTATCCTGGGCGATGGAGGCTTTCGACTTCGAGGCGTTCAAGATGCTGCTCGACGGGCACGCCGATCCCGAGCTTGCAAGGAACGAAAACGGTCTCCAGACTCCCCCGCTGAGCAGCAGCCTTGCGATTCCCGATCCTCGGTACTTCCGGCAGCTCATCAAAGCCGGCGCCGACGTCAACCACTGCAACCGCGCATCGTGGAGTCCGCTTCATTTCGCCGTGCAGAACCGCCGTGATCCCAAGCTCGTGAAGATGCTGCTCGACCGGGGGGCGAAGATCGACGCCCAGACTGGGGATGGCGAAACGCCCCTCCATCTCGCCTGCGCCGCCGGCGACGGCGTTCTGGTCCGCCTGCTGCTCGCGCATGGAGCCAATCCGCGGATTCGCGATCACCAAGCACGCCTTCCCGCCGATCTGCTGCCGGAAGACGCGGCCGAGGCTCGGGCTCTGCTCCAGGCTAGTTCTCATGAGTGGGCTCTCAACCGGGGATGAAACGGCGTTGGGCGTTGGGGCGTTGGGGCGCTTTGGGACGGAGTTCAGATCGGGAGCGGTCAGATCGCCGGCGACGCCGAGCGATCAGACCGACCAGGGCGCAGCCGAATCCGGTGAGAGTCGCCGGCTCGGGCACGGGCGTAAGGAGGAAACCGTGCCGAATCCCGTCGATATTCCCGTAGCCGACGATCTCCCCGGAATCGCTAATCCCGAACGCGCTGCTCAGCGACCAGCCTGCGCCGGATGAATCGAGCAGGGTGTTCAAATCCGTCATCGTCCCGCCCGACCAGACGAAGGCCCGGTTGACGTTGGTCGGGCTCTGGTCGTCTCCGACGACTTGGCCGGCATCGTTCAAGCCGTAGCCGTAGCTATTGCCTCCGGTCAGGGTGCCGAGATCGTGCATGACGCCGCTTGAATAGAGGTAGGCGTGGTCGTAGGCATCGCCGCCGACCAGAGAATAGCCGGCCATCTGACCCGTTGCGTTGATGCCGAACGCCTGACTCGACGATCCGCCGAGCGTGCCGACGTTGGTCATCGTGCCTCCCGAGTAGAGGAAGCTTACGACCGGTCCATGGGTGGCGGCGCTGGAGTAGCCGGAAATCTGTCCGGCCTCATTTATTCCGGTCGCATAGCTGTTGTCGCCTCCGGGGAGGGTCCCCAAATTGGTCATCACCCCGCCCGAAATAGACATAGGCGCGCTCGAGAGTGTTGCCGTCGACGTTCCGAGGTGCCGACGATCGTCCCGGACGCATTCATCGCGGAGTCCGAGCTGTAGACGCCGCCGGTGAGGGTTCCGAGATCGGTCATCATGCCGCCAATGTACGAGAAGGCATGGAAGGCGGTGTTGCCGGTGACCCAGGATTGGCCGACCGCTTCGCCGGCGCCGTCGAGCCCGACGGCGCTGCTCGTCGTGCCGCCGAGGGTGCCGAGGTCGTTCATAACACCCCCCGAATAGAGAAAAGCGTGAGCATTGCCGCCGGCCGTGTCGGCATTGCCGACGATCTCACCGTCCTCGCTAATGGTGAAAGCACTGCTGGTGTTGCCGCCGAGCGTGCCCAAATCGGTAACGTGATAAAGTTGTGCCTCCGCTGAGAGCGTCGCGGCCGAGAGCGCGAATGCAAGAACAGCACCGGATAGTCTCAAAGGGATTGTCTCCTTTCAATTCGCCCACATCTTGGGGGGTGTGGGACGAAAAGCACGAGACACATTGTCCCGTCGGCTTCTGTCCTGCAATGATATTGAGCGTTGTTCTAACGATTGATTAGCGGGGGCTTCGACCGGCACTATCGGGGATGCCTCGCAGGGCAAGCCCTGCCGCCACGGGACAGCCGCACCACGGGGCGTGGCGGGGCAGCGCCGTTCGTCAATCATGCGGATTAAGCGTATTGGAACCGGGTTCAAGGATCGCGGAGGCTGGTCACGAGACCCTCCTGCGGAGTCTCGCGCTCCATCAGAAGGGCCACGCCCTCGATCGGCCGCATGCGCTCGTCCAGAACGTCCCGGATCGCATCGAAGACAGGCGTCTTGACGTCCAACTCCTTCGCGAGGACCATCGCCGCATAGGTCGTCGGGACTCCTTCGGCGACCTGGCCAAGATTCTCCAGGATCGTGGCAAGGACGCCGCCTTCGCCGAGCGCCCGGCCGACGCGGTAGTTGCGGGAGAGCTCGCTCGAGGCGGTGGCGAAGAGGTCACCAACACCGGCGATGCCGGTGAAGGTTTCCGGACGCGCGCCTCGGGCGACGCCCAACAGGGTCATCTCGCGGAGGCCTCTCGCGATGAGGGCGCCCTTTGTGTTGTCGCCGAATCCGAGCCCGTCCGAGATGCCAGCCGCGATCGCCACGCAGTTCTTGAGGGCTCCGGCGATCTGGATGCCGATTACGTCGTCGGTGATGTAGACGCGGAACGTCCGGCACTTGAAGGCTTGCCGGACGATCTCCGCGTCGGCCTCGCTCGGAAATGCGGTAACGGCCGCGGTAGGCACGCCTCGCACGATCTCGACCGCGAGGTTTGGGCCGCTGATCGCCCCGACCTGGGCCTGGGGATGCACATCGAGCACGACTTCGGTCAGAGGCTTCCCGGTGGAGGCTTCGAGCCCCTTGGATGCGATGACGATGAGGTCGCTGCCGTCGGCGAGGTAGTGGGCCGACTCCCGCACGGCGCCGGAGGGGACGGCCATCACTACCATATCGGTCTTGACCACCCCGGCGCCGGCCAAGCCGAACGAGACTTCCTCCGGCAACGCGAAGCCAGGCAGGTAGCGGAGGTTCTCGCGATGACTCGCGAGCATCTCAACTTCCTCGTCCGTGTGGGCGAGGAGCTTGATCTCGTGCCCGTTGCGGGCGAGAAGGATGGCCAGGGCCGTGCCCCACGCCCCGGCTCCTACGACCGACACTTGCATCGCGCCTATTTTACGCGCGCGGGCGGGTGACAAGGCGATCCGAGATCGCGTGATACTAAATAGTCATGAACGCGTTGAGAACCTTTCTCCTGCCGTTGCTTCTTTGGGTTGCGGCTCCCGCTCGGCAAGCTCCGTCGATTCCGAAAGACGAGGTCGAGCGGTGCTCGATGCTTCTCGAGATCTGCATGCCGCCGGAAGAGGTCGCGCCGACATTCGGCGGTCCCGACGTGCATCGTACGGCCGACATCGTCCCGATTCTGCTGGAAGTCGCCGATCACGACCTCGCCACGATAAGGAAGGCAGCGGCGCTCTATCAAGTGCGGGGCAAGAAATATCCAGGCTCGGCGGCGGCGCGGGAAGACCTGCTCCGGGTTCTTGCGAACACGGTCTGGAACCTGCCGGAGCATGCCGAAGGATGGGCGCCGGGGCAACCGCTCTGGCCGCTCGCTTATGACAAGGACCACCGGCTCGTCCTGATCGGCAAGTACCCGGCGAAGCGCCTGGGGGCCTGGCTCGGCTTCGCCCAACTCGACAAGTTTTACGACAAGACTTTCGGGAAGCGAGATCTGACGCCGCTGGCCGGTCAACGGCTGGGCCGCGAACAGGTGGACAAAGAGCTTTTGGACGCGATGAAGGACGTGCCTTTCAAGGATGGCCACTGGGAGATCTAGGTCAACCGGAGATGAAACGGCGTTCGGGTTCGGCGTTCGGCGTTGGAGCGTTAAGGTGTTAAGGTATTGAGGTGTTGGGGTATTGGGGCGTTGGGGCGTTGAGGCGTTGGGCGGTTGCCGAACCGAGTTTCAGGTCAGCAAGGTAGAGAGGGGCGCCACAGCTTTAGCACACCAACTTGTCATACAATCGATGGATGCGGTCACTCTTGCCGGGATCTGTTCGCGCTCGACCTGCCTTCGCGCTGATCGGCGCCCTCCTGCTCGCCATCGGATGTGGCGGAGGGTCGAGTTCAAACTCGGGCTCGCTCTACACGGTCATGAGCTACGTCGCGAACGCGAACTTCCCGACTTGCATCCGGTTCGCGCCGGACGGGCGGATGTTCTACACGGAGAAGAACACAGGCGAGATTCGCATCGTGCAAAACGGCCAATTGCTCGATCAGCCGTTCGCGACCCTGCAGGTGGGCAACGATACCGAACAGGGCCTTCTCGGAATGGCCTTCGATCCCGACTACCCGGCGAACCACTACATCTACTTCTTCTATAGCGTGGCTTCGCCGGCAGTCCAGCGGATCGGCCGCTTTACCGACTCGAACAACGTCGGCACGAACTTCACGATCATCGTCGACAATCTGCCGGAGGGGCAGATCCACAACTCCGGCCGTCTCGCCTTTGGGAGCGACGGGAAGCTCTACGCGACGGTCGGCGAGAACGGAGACCCGGCCAACTCGCAGGACCTCACAAACTACGCGGGCAAGGTCTTGCGCTTCAATCCGGACGGCTCCATTCCCGCAGACAATCCCTTTTCGGGCAGCGCGATCTTCACTTACGGGCATCGCAACTGCTTCGGCCTCGCGATGTATCC
>DATJYD010000492.1:0-2914 GCA_035499755.1 Fimbriimonadaceae bacterium | reverse complement strand
CGTCGTCGTCGTGGATGTAGTGGTGGTACTTTGGGCCTGCGGGGTAGGTGAAAGCCGCGTTGCCGAACGTGGTCACCTCGTCCTGAGTCAAGTCAGATCCCGTTGTCTTCGCCTGCCTCAGGGCCTCCGAGACGATGAGGCTGCCTTGCGAATGGGCGAAGATCTGCATTCCGCCCTGCGGCTTGCGGGCATCCCCGTACGTCCTGATGAGGCGAGCCATCGTCGCCACCGCCGGGTTGCTCGAGCGGTCGAAGAACTTGTCTCCCGCGCATTGGAGGAGATCGCTCTTCATCCCCGCGGTCGCGTTATAGACCCCGACCACCGTCGTATTCAGGGCGTTGGCGAGGCGCTGGGCCGCGCGGTAATGGTCGGCCAGGGTCGTGTCGATGCCGTTCACGAAGACGTTGGCGCCGGAGGCGATCGCCTTCTCACGCGACGCCGGGCTCCCGCTTCCGTGAAGGCCGCCGACCTTGCCCGCATCCGGCATCAAATCGCCGGGGAAGAACGGGCCGGTCAGCTCACCATCGTTCGCCTGCTTCGTTTGGCCGAACTTGGTTGCATGATCGACCACGCCTTCGGCGAACGCCACACCCTTATCGGCGGTGGACGCGGCGAAGGCGGCGGCCCCGTGAGTGACCCTCTGGCCGAAGGCGAGCGCGCCTTCGCCGGCCGCCTTTGCCTGTTCGCCCACGGCGACCGCTCCAGCCCGAACTGCGCCAGCGCCTCGCTGCACGAGGCCGGGAGCGCCCGCGATGGCTTTCTCGCCCTTTGATTCGAGATCCGCCGCACCCTGCGAGACGACGCCCACGGCCGTTGGAATGGCGACGTCGGCGGCCTGATTGACGGTATCGAGCTGGCCTGTCGCCCATTTCACGGCGTCGTCGACGGCGGACTCGTACTCCTTATCCAATTGGCCTACCAGGAAGAATGCCCGGATGCCCTGCCGGTAAACCTCTTCCGCGTCCCTCTGGCCGGTCGAGATCGCCAGCAGGGCGCGCTGCTGCGCCTGTCGGATCTCAGCGGACACCTGGCCCAGCTTCATATTGATCGCCTGATCGATCCTGCCGGCCGCCGTCTTTGCGAGCATGCTCGCGCCAAGCGAAGCGGCCAGGGCCAGGCCGGTGACCGTGGTCAGGGACGTGTTTGCGATCGCGAGTCCTTGCCCCGCCAAACCCCGCATCGCGGGCGGAAGATAGGGCGCGATCGCGGCCATCGACCGGTTCACGATGGCTTGCGCGGTCGCCGATGCGCTCGCCACGGTCTGCGTAGCACGGTTGACCTTCGCGCTCGCCTGCTGAGCTGTCGTGTCCACGCGGCGCTTGGCCATCGTGGCCGCCATCGATATCGCCTTCTGGGCGATCGGGGCCATCTTGTTGATGGCGGTTCGGGCAACCGTCCCAGCAATGATCGAGGCCGACCTGATCGTATGGGCGCCTTCGAACACGACCGCTCGGAGCCGGTCGGAGAACTCTCGGACCGGCATCTTGGCGGAAATGCCCATTTGCCTGATCTTGCTCTGCTGTTCCGCGACGGTTCGATGGATGTCCTGCTGGTACCGCGCGCCGATCCTCTGCGCCTCCGCGCCGATCGCCCCCACCGCCATCTGGGCCAATCCGGAGGCTCCTCTCACGACGGAGTCGATGATCCCTTCGACCTCGGACTGGACCCCGTGGACGATCTGGGAGATCGTCGCCTTCGCCGTTGCTAGGGTGGATAGCACGATCTGCGAGCCGATCTTGAGAATGTTCGAGATCGCGGCGCCGGGATCGGAGACGAGATCCGATACGACTCCGATCCCAGTCTTGGCGGCCTGAAGGCCCTTGTCGACAAGACCGGATCCGAATTCCAAGGCTGAATTCCCGACCGCCCCGATTCCTCCGGCGATGGCGTGCGTTGCGTCGCCGATCCCTTGGCCGATCTCTTGGACGACTCCGCTGCCGGCATCGAGCGCTTTCGAGCCGAGGTCCTTGGCGAAGCCGGCGGCTGAACCCACGGCATCGTTGAACGATTGCACACGGTTCGCAATCGCCCCACCCAAATCCTCAGCCGCGTCCAGGAGACCCATTTTTGCAAGAGCTATAAAAAGCGCAGATTACTCGTAATACGACCGAGGCTGGACCTCCGTGCGTTCAATTCCGGTTCTAATCTCCGCCGGCTCGGGGCCGTGGCCGAGGTTCCCGGGGGGTTGGTCGATCCCAGGCGATTTGGACCCGGGCTTTGGCGATCCGAAGCTTAGGAGATTGCCGTAAACTGGCCCTGGGTCCCCAAAACGCCCTTTGCGTCGTGGAACTGATTAGCTATAATATCAGTTAGGTCATTTGATAGCGATACACTCATATGAGATTCGATAAACTCACGATCAAAGCGCAGGAGGCGATGCAAATCGCCCAGTCCGTTGCCCAGCGGTATCAGCACTCGAACATCGAGGTGGAGCACCTCTTGCTGGCCTTGCTCGAACAGGATGGCGGCTTGACCCGCCCACTCATCGAGAAGGTGGGCGCGGACTACCACCGGATCACGCGTGAGCTCGAAGCGGATCTGGAGAAGTCGCCGAAAGTCCAGGGTCAGGTCGCGCACGGAACAAACCTCTCGACCCGGCTCCAAAAGGTCGTGCAGGACGCGTTTTCGGTTGCCGACGACATGAAGGACGATTACGTATCGACCGAGCATTTCCTGCTCGCGATCTCCTCGGAAGCCGGGTTTAGCGGCAAGCTCCTTCGATCGAACGGAATTACCACCGACGCCCTCGAGCTGGCGATCACCGATGTCCGCGGCGGTCGGCGGGTGACCGATCCCAATGCCGAGGAGCGCTACCAGGCTCTCGAGAAGTACGGGATCGACATCACTGCACGGGCGAGAATGAACAAGCTCGACCCGGTTATCGGCCGAGACGATGAGATTCGGCGGGTGATTC
>DATJYD010000491.1:0-7595 GCA_035499755.1 Fimbriimonadaceae bacterium | reverse complement strand
ACTGCAGACGCAGGGCGAGTCGCGCCTCTTCAACCATCCGCTAAAGACCCTCGCCCGTTACGAGTTGCTGAAGCTCCTCCACGCGGAAGGCATCAACGAGTTCCGCGCTTCTCGGGTCGACGAGATCCCGGAGGACCTGCGCTATCCCTGCTTCCTCCGCATCGCCAACGACCACCAGGGGAGCCGGACGCCGCTCCTGCGAAGCCGGGCGGAGCTCGACAAGTGGATCCTGAAAGCGGTCCTCGGCAGCGTCGAGGCCAAAGATCTGCTCGTCACCGAGTTCTCCGACACGATGAGCCTGGACGGCCTGTATCGAAAGTACAGCGCCTACCGGATCGGCGGCCGGCTTGTCGCCAAGCACGTCCACTTCAGCCGGAACTGGATGCTCAAGAACCCGGATGTGGCGACGCCGGCGACCCTTGAGGAGGAGCGCGGCTACATGGAGAACATCCCCGATCAGCCGTTGCTGCATCGCATCTTCGATCTCGCCAGCGTCGATTACGGCCGTGTCGACTACGGCTACAAAAACGGGAGGCTGCAGGTTTGGGAGATCAATACGAATCCGGTGCTGATGCTGGCGGACGTTAAGCCCGCGCACGTCCCTGCGCAGCGGCTCTTCTCGGGAAACCTCCTCGAAGCGTTGAAGGCGATCGACATCCCACGCTCGGTCAACCGGGTGCCACTCCGCCTTTCGTGGTCCGCCTCTTCAAAACCTGAGCGAAACAAGGGTGCGTTAAACACGTCATCATAGCGATATGCTTCTGACCGCCGTTGCCGCCATCGCCGTTGGCCACGCCCAAATCGATCCGAACGTCGTGAAGTGGCGGGACTACAAGGAGGGTTCTTACTCCAAAGCCACCGCGCTCGGGCAGTTCGTCATCTCGACCCCGGCCGAGTTTCAATCGTATGTGAACCGGATGGGGCCGGAGGGCGTGGGGGACGCGCGCGACGTCCAGTGGGGCAAGGAGGCGCTGATCGCGATCCATCTCGGCACCCGAAACTCGGCCGGCTATTCGGTCGAGGTCGAAAAGATTCAGCGGACGAAGCCCAACGAGACCTGCGTCTTCTGGGACGAGGTCACTCCGAGGCGGGAGCGCTCCCGGGCCCAGGTCACGACGAGCCCGTGGACGATCGTGCGCTTTGATCGGCCGGGAACCCGAATCACATTCTCCGGCGGCCAGAAGGAGGCGGGGCCTCCAGGAGGCATCCGGATCATCAGCTACCCCGGCTATCGGCCGCTCTGCTCGTGCTGCGAAGACTGCATCCGGGCCAACCAGGACCGGCTGCCGTGGCGCATCTATGCGACGGGCCTCGACGGGCCCACCATGATGGGGTCGACCTTCGTCATGGACACACCCGCCGACTTCGCGTCCTACGTTCGGAACTACCGGATGACCGGGCTTGGCGACGGATCGGATATCGACTGGGCTCACGAGCGGCTTCTTGCGATCCACCTCGGTCGTAAGATCGGCGATGGATACCGAATCGGCGTCGACCATATCGATGTTCGAGATTCTGGTGAGATTCGGGTGTGCTACGCGGAGATCCAGCCGTCCGGCCGAGGGATCGCGGCGGGAAGCACATCAGGACCCTACACGATTCTCCGGATTCCCCGAGTCGGCTCGCAGGTTGTCTTTTCGAAGCGGATGGCGCTCGACACGGATCGGTTCTCGCCCGACTGCTGCACCTGCCCGAACTGCAACTGCGGCCACTAGTTTCCCTCTCGGATAGGGGGAGGGAATAAATCGCCCCTCCCGAACCTTCGGCGGACGCCGGAAATCACCTTCATTTCCGAACCCAGACCGTGCCGTCCGGAGTGTCGCGAAGCTCGATGCCTTCCCCATCGAGTTGGTTTCGGATCTCGTCGGCGCGAGCATAGTTCTTCGCCTTCTTGGCCTCGGCGCGCTCGGCGACGAGGGCTTCGATATGACCGACGTCGACCGGTTCTGGCTCGCGTGGCGGCGCCTCGGTCGCGGTCTCATAGCCGTTGTCGTGGCGGACGATGCCGAGGAGAGCGTTGATCTTCTCGAGAAAGCCCGCCGCGCTCGCGGCCGACGCTCGGCTTAGGGACTCGCCCTCCCGCAGGATCAGCTTGGCGCCTTCGAGAGCCTTGGCGAGGGCGACCGCGGAGTTGAGGTCGTCGAGCATCGCATCGAGGGCCTCGTCATACAGGTCGGAGAGGGGCGTCGCAAGCCGGTCTTCGCCTTCGCCTGCGGCGGATTTGACGAGCGCCTCGGCCTCCCGGAAGCGCTGGATGTTCCGGGCGGCGTCGTCCAGGCTCTGGTCGGTGAAGTTGAGTTGCTTGCGGTAGACCCCGGAGATTAGCGCGTAGCGGATGGCCAGCGGATCGACGCCCTGCTCGAAGAGATCGCGGGGCCGATAGACGTTCCCAAATCGCTTCGACATCTTTTCCTCGTTGACCTGCAGGAACCGGGTGTGCACCCAGTGGTTGGCGAACGGCCGGCCGGTCAGGCTCTCACTCTGGGCGATCTCGCATTCGTGGTGGGGAAAGATGTTGTCCTCGCCGCCGCTATGAAGGTCGATCGTGTCGCCGAGATAGGCGCGCGCCATAACCGAGCACTCGATATGCCAGCCCGGGAATCCCCAGCCGTAGGGCGAAAACCACTGCATAAGGTGCTTGTCGTCCTTCTTCCAGACCGCGAAGTCGGCCTGGTCGCGCTTGTTCTCGTCGATGACGACGTCGCGGGTGGCGTCCCGCAGCTTGTCGCGCGTGTTGCCGCTGAGCTTGCCGTACTCGGGGAAGCTGGCGACCGAGAAGTAGACGCCGGTGGGCGTCTCGTAGGCGTGGCCGGAAGCGATCAGAGATTCGGCGGCGAGGATCTGCTCGCGGACGTGCTGGGTCGCTTTGGGGCGTATGTCCGGCTCGACGAGGTTGAGGCGCTGCCAGTCCTCCTTGTAGGCGTCCGTGTAGAACTCAGACAGCTCCCAGATGTTGTGGAATCTCTCGCCCTCCTTGCTGTGGAGAGCGCGCTCCATCTTGTCCTCGCCCTGAGCATCGGCGACGTCGTCGTCGGTAAGATGGCCGACGTCGGTGATATTCGTCACCCAGGTCACCTGCCAACCGATCGCGAGGGCGGTGCGGACGATGAGGTCGGCGGTGAGGAAGGAGCGGAAGTTGCCGATGTGCGCGTAGGAATACACGGTCGGGCCGCAGGAGTAGAAGCGCAAGTGGCCGGGCTCCATCGGCTGGAGTTCTTTGACCGTCTTGGTCATCGTATCGTATAAGCGGAACGGCCTCGACATGGGGAGTGTTGATGTTACCGCCCCGTCTGATTGCGGATTGGCTTGATAGCGGGATTGCGAACTGGGGAATTGGAGACCGAGAATGAATGTTAAAGCACTATTCATCGCCGTGGCCGTCGCGGGGGCCGCGCTGGCCAATGCGGCGGGGCTGCCCTGGGCGAGCGACTATAAGAGCGCGGTCGCGCTGGCGGCCAAGACGCACAAGGTCGTGATGATCGACTTTACGGCAAGCTGGTGCGTGAATTGCCATAAGCTGGACCGAACGACCTATCTCGACCCGGGGGTCACGAAGGCGCTCGCCGGCGTCGTCCCGGTTCGGGTCGACTACGACAAGGAGAACGCTATCGCGAAGCGGTACAAAGCTCAAGCCCTGCCGGTCATCGTGTTCGTCGATGCCCACCAGCGCGAGATTGGCCGAATCGTCGGATACCTAGATGCAAAAGGGTTCATTGCGAAGGCAACGCCCATCCTCGCAAAAGCGAAGTAATAAGGAGCTATGAAAGCAACCATCAGACTAACACTGGTTGCGATGCTGACGGCGCTATGCGTCTTCTGTTTCGCGGCCGGCATCAAATGGAATACAGATCTCTCCGCTGCTCTCAAGATCGCAAAGAAGTCGCACAAGCCGGTAATGGTCGACTTTTACGGCGAGCACTGAGGGGCTTGCCGGATGCTTGACGCGCAAACCTATCCGGACAAAGGCGTGATCAAGTTCGCGGGGCAGGTTGTTCCGCTTAAGATCGATTGTGATGCGCAGGGCGCGGTCGCCGAGAAGTATGGGATCCAAGGCACCCCGACGATCATGTTTCTCGACGCCAACGGCAAGGTGATCGGGAGCTTTCTCGGTTTTCGCCCGCCAAAGGACTTCATCGACGAATCAAAGAAGGTCCTCAAGAACTACAAGAGCAAATGATAAAAGTCAATTCTTCGAGATTGGTGGCGGCGCTTGCCGCCTCCCTCGTTGCCGCTTCGGCCTTCGGGGCCGTCAAGTGGCAGCCCAGCTTCGCCGCGGCTGAGAAGCAGGCCAAAGCGAGCAACAAGCTGATCATGGTCGAGTTCTATACGAGCTGGAGCGTGAACGGCAAGGACCAAAGCGGGGAGCCGCTCGCGAACTGGTGCGGCAGGATGGAAAAGGAGACGCTGGCCGACGCGACCTCGCAGAAGGTGATCGCGAAGTTGATCCCCGTGCGCGTCAACATTGAAAAGGAGGGCCAGGCTCTTGGGGCGAAGTTCGACGTCAAGAACTATCCAACCCTGCTGTTTCTGGACCCGAGCGAGAATTCGTGCGGGGTCATCGACGGCTTCGAGACCGCGGATGAGTTCGTCAAACACGCCAATTCCTTCCTGAAGGACTATGCCGACTTTCCCGCCGCGCAGGCCAAGCACCAGGCAGATCCGAAGAATCTCGACGCGGTGGCACGCCTGGCCGCGATCTATGCCGACCGGTACCAGATCGACATGGCGCTCACCCTGCTCGGGAAGGCCGAAAAGCTCGACCCCACCAACGCGAGCGGCAAGCTGACGGACGTCTATAGCAACGTCGGCGACTATTACCAGAACGCGTCCAAGTTCGACGCCGCGATTCCCTACTTCAAGAAGGAGGAGGAGACTTCGAAGCTCACCGACAAGCGCGCCTACGGCTACCTGAGCATCGCGGCCTGCTACTTCTCGAAAGACAATCCGGCCGATCCTTCGGACATCAATCCTGCGCTCGTTGCCAAGATCCGGGAGAACTTCATGGCGGCGAAGCCGTTCGTCGACGCCTGCCTGAAGCTGCCCAACCTCAAGGACGCAGACAAGAAGATCGCCGACGACGACATGAAGCAGATCCAGCAGATCACCCGCCTGCCCGACGACGGCGGCGACGGCGGAAAGCCCTGATCGGTGAATGGATGAGTGGGCGCCACCTCATCCCCTCATCCTCATCCCATTCCCCATCAACCTAAAGTAAATTGAGAGCATGACGGTTAAGCTCATGCTGACCTGCCTGTGCGACGCCCTCTACGGCGAGGTTGGCATCGCGACCGTGCGAGTGCTCGAGCACGCGGGATGCTCCGTCGAGTTTCCGAAAGGACAGACGTGCTGCGGACAGCCCCCCTTCAACGCGGGCGACTGGGACGCCTCGCGCATCGTGGCCCGGCGCTGCCGGGATTTGTTCTTCGGGAAAGATCAGGGCGACGCTTCGAGCAGCACGCCGGTCGTGACGCCATCCAGTTCCTGCGCGGCGATGATACGGGAGGGCTATCCGCTCATGTTCGGATACGACGACCATCTGCCCGTCTACGAATTGAGCGAATTCCTCGTCGACCGTCTTGGCATCGACCGCTGGCCGATCGGGCCGGCGCCCGAGCCCGTCCGCACGACCAAGGTCGCTTACCATCGCGCATGCCACGGCCGAAGCATCGGGCTAAAGGAGCAGCAGATTCAGTTGCTCGCTTCGGTCCCGGGCATCCAGGTTGTGACTTTGGATCAGCCGGAGCAGTGCTGCGGGTTTGGTGGCGCGTTCTGCGTCAACCACCCGACGGTCAGCGCGGGAATCGGAGACGAGAAGCTGAAGCGAGTCGTCGCCACCGGCGCGAATACCCTCGTCGGAGGCGATATGGGATGTCTCGTGCACCTGCAGGGGCTCATCGAGAAGGAGGGGCTGAAGGTCGAGGTCCGGCACTTCGCGGAAATCCTCGCGGACGCCATCCCGGCGAAGTTGGCGGCAGGGAGGGAGGCGTGAGCCGCCGGGCGGAAGCGGTTCCACCGGTCGAGCAGTTCGCCCGGGAGATCGCGCCGGAGACGGTTCAGAACGTCAGCAGCGCTTCCGCGATCCGAGTGGTCAACCGGATCAAGACCCTGAACGAGGCGTTCGCGGACCCGGAAGCGGCGCGGCAGCGAGCGGCCGAGATCAAGGATTACGTTCTCGACAACCTGAAGGATCTCCTAATCCAGCTCGAAGCCAAATGCCTCGAGCATGGAATCCGCGTCCATTGGGCGCGCGATGCGGAGCGGGCCCGCCGGATCGCGCTCGAGATCTGCCGGGCTGCCTATCCCGATGGGGGAACGATCGTCAAGGCCAAGTCGATGCTGACCGAGGAGATCCACCTCAACCCGTTTCTCGAGGAGAACGGCTACCGGCCGGTCGAGACGGATCTCGGCGAGTACGTTGTACAACTCGAACACGACACCCCCAGCCACATCATCACGCCGATCGTTCACATGAACCGCGGCCAGGTCGCCACCGCATTCGAGCGAGAAGGGCTCGGGCCCCACACCGAAGACCCCGGCGAGCTGACGATGCAAGCCCGGTCCAAGCTGCGATCCTATTTCCGGGAGGCGCAGATTGGCATCAGCGGCGTCAACTTTGCGATCGCCGAAACCGGCCGGATTGTCCTCGTCGAGAATGAGGGCAACAACCGGCTATCCACGACGGCGCCCGATCTCCATATCGCGTTCATGGGCATCGAGAAGATTCTCCCCAGAGAGGCGGACCTGGCGCTCTTCCTGAGGCTCCTCGGATGTTCGGCGACTGCCCAGCATATGACCGGCTACGTCCATCTGATCGGCGGTCCGAGAAGCGAGGAGCGGGACGGCCCGCGGGAGGTTCACCTGATTCTCGTCGACAACGGCCGGACGCGCATACTCGGCAACCAGTATCGGGAGATCCTGCGCTGCATCCGGTGCGGAGCCTGCCAAAACGTATGCCCCGTCTACCGCCGGGTGAGCGGCCACGCCTACCATCACGTTTACGGCGGCCCGATCGGGGCCGTCTTGGCTCCCGCGCTCGATGGGATCGAGAAGATGGGTTGGGTGGCCAAGGCTTCCTCGCTTTGCGGAGCATGCGAGGAGGTCTGCCCGGTCAGGATTCCCATCCCGAGAATGCTCTTGCAGATCCGGGACGAGGCCGTTCGAGCGGGGGCGATTCACGAATCGGTCCCCTGGAGTCTGTTTGCACGCGGGGCAACGAGCGGCTGGCAGTGGAGAACCGGCCTCAAGCTCCTGCCCCTCGCAACCAAAGTTCCACACCCCCTCAAGAAGGGGTGGACCGAGTATCGAGCCCTGCCCCACCGGGTCGGGCGCAGCTTCAGGAGTTGGTGGAATGAGCGATCGTAGCCTCCGAACGGGAGAACCGGCTTCCTCGGCCTCACCCGCGCCCGAACCGCGAAAGACCGGCGCCTCGGATCGGGATGCGATCCTCGGAGATATTCCGACGTCCTTACGGGGCTCGGCTCCTTCGGTCTTCCGGCGGGTGCCTCCGCCCGGCAATCCCCTGGCCGCGCACGATACGGCCGGTTGGGACCAGTTCGACGCGGCATTCGAGGCATTGGGAGGTCAAATCCTGCCCG
>DATJYD010000490.1:0-2275 GCA_035499755.1 Fimbriimonadaceae bacterium | reverse complement strand
GGTGAGCAACGGCTGCACCACGAAGCGCCACAGCCTCGGCGTGCGCAGGATGAGCGCGGTTCCTTCGGCGATGTAGCGCATGTTGATCGGACGGACCGGGCCGACAAGAGGGATGAGACCACCGGCATCCACCGCTGCAGAGGTCTGTCGTCATAATTGGCCAAAAAATGACGACAGTCTCGTCATTTTTGGGTCGCCGTAATCTCTTTCCGCCCGGCTACGGGCGTTCTCAATCAGTCATTCGTCTCTAGGTCGCGACCGTCGCCTTGGCATCGAACACGAACTCGCCGTCCCGGAAATCCACTGAGACATGCTGTCCTTCCCGAATGTCTCCGCGCAGAATCGCCTGAGCGAGCGGGTTCATGATGTCGCGCTGGATCGCCCGCTTGAGCGGCCTTGCGCCGAAGACCGGGTCGTAACCGGCGGTCGCGATCTGCAGGGAGGCCGCGTCCGTCAGCGTCAATTCGATGCGTCGCTCGGCGAGCCGCGCAGCCAGCAGCCGCAATTGGATCTTGACGATCTCCTTGATCTCGTTTACGCCGAGGGAATGGAAGACGATGATGTCGTCGAGCCGGTTGATGAACTCCGGCCGAAAATGCTCCCGCACGCGATCGAGGACCCGCTGCTTGGTCACCTCCCACGAGCCGCCGCCGGAAAGGGGATCGCCGTAGAACTCCGAACCCAGGTTGCTCGTCATGATGACGACCGCGTTACGGAAGTCCACCGTCCGCCCCTGACCGTCCGTCAGCCGCCCGTCGTCGAGAAGCTGCAAGAGAACGTTGAAGACCTCGGGATGGGCTTTCTCGACCTCGTCGAGGAGCACGACGGCATAGGGCCTGCGCCGGACCGGCTCGGTGAGCTGACCGCCCTCCTCGTAGCCGACGTAGCCCGGAGGAGCGCCGATCAGACGCGCGACGGAGTGCTTCTCCTGAAACTCGCTCATGTCGACCCGCACCATCGCATGGTCGTCGTCGAAGAGGAACTCGGCAAGCGCCTTGGCCGTCTCGGTCTTGCCGACTCCGGTCGGGCCGAGGAACATGAAGGAACCGATCGGCCGGTTGGGGTCGCTCAAGCCGGACCGCGACCGGCGAACGGCGTCGGCGAGGATCCGAAGGGCGTCGTCCTGCCCGACCACGCGCGCCTCCATTTGATCTTCCATCGTGAGCAGCTTCTGCATTTCGCCTTGGAGCAGTTTGCTTACGGGAATGCCCGTCCACTTGGAGACGACTTCCGCGATGTCGTCCGGGCTGACCTCTTCCTTGAGCATCCGTCCCGATCCACTGACCTTCTCGATCTGGGAGTTCGCTTCTTCGAGCTTCGCCTGGGTCTGGGGAATCTTCCCGTGCTGGATTTCCGCGGCTCGCGCCCAATCGGCGTCGCGCTGCGCCTGTTCGAGCTGTCCGCGGAGATCGTCGAGTTCTTGCTTGTACTGCCGGGCTCCCTCGATCGCATCCTTCTCTCGCTGCCATACCGCCCGAAGTCCGCTCGCCTTCTCTTGCAACTCAGCCAGCCGCCGCTCCGCGCTCTGAAGCCGGTCCTTGCTCGCTTCATCGCTCTCCTTGCGCAAAGCCTCTCGATCGATCTCGAGCTGAGTCACCTGTCGCTCGACCTCGTCGATCTCGGCGGGAACGCTGTCGATCTCCATCTTCAGGCGCGACGCGGCCTCATCCATCAGGTCTATGGCTTTGTCGGGAAGGAACCGGCCCTGGATATACCGCTTGCTCAGCGTCGCCGCCGCAACGAGGGCGCTGTCGGTGATTCGGACCCCGTGGTGAATCTCGTAGCGTTCCTTCAGCCCGCGGAGGATTGAGATCGTCTCCTCGACGCTCGGCTCGTCCACGAAGACGGTCTGGAATCGCCGTTCGAGCGCCTTGTCCTTCTCGACATAGAGCTGATACTCCTTCAGGGTGGTTGCGCCAACGCAGCGAAGCTCGCCTCGGGCGAGCATTGGCTTGAGCATATTGGCTGCATCCATCGAGCCCTCGGCCTTGCCGGCGCCGACGAGCGTATGGAGCTCGTCGATGAAGAGAATGATCTGGCCCTCGGCGGACTTGATCTCCTCCAGCACGGCCTTGAGCCGGTCCTCGAATTCGCCGCGATATTTCGAGCCGGCAACGAGAGCGCCGAGATCCAGTGCGATCACCGACTTGTTCCGCAGGCCCTCCGGCACATCTCCTCCCACGATCCGCTGGGCGAGTCCCTCGACGACCGCCGTCTTACCGACACCCGGCTCGCCGATCAGCACCGGGTTGTTCTTCGTCCTCCGGCTCAGCAC
>DATJYD010000489.1:0-7755 GCA_035499755.1 Fimbriimonadaceae bacterium | reverse complement strand
GGTCGATCGCGATCGCTTGGCGGATGAGCGCCTCCGCATCGGCGAGGCGGCTCTCGTTCTGCAGGAGTTTGGCCTTCCACATCAGGGGACGCGTCGCCATCGGCGATGTCCGATGCATGCGGTCTAGAATCGTCTCCGCGCCCTTGGGATCGAGGGACAACAGCAGCTCATAAGCTTGATCGAGGTCCGGTTGAGCATTGAGGACGAACAAGAGAACCCGGAGAGCCTCCTGCTTGCGTCCGACCCCGGCCAGGGCCCTCGCCGCGATGAAGGGCACCGCGTTCTCACGCTTCATCGAATCGTTGAGAAAAGCGACGTCGGTGACTCCCCAATTCGGCGCATCCTCGAGCATGGTCACGACGTCCGCCCAACGGCCCGCCTTCGCATAGATCTGGATGAGGGCCTCGTACTGCTCCTTCCCACCCGGCGGACTGACCGACGAGTGGGCGGCGCGCTGGAGGGAATCGGCGACGATGCGTTCCGCCTCCGGGCCTCGATTCTGCTCGAGCAGGGCCTGCCAGACCCAGCCTTGGATGAACATGTCGTCGCCGGTGCGGATGGCCTCTTCGCCGACCTTCAAGGCGAGATCGGTGTAGTCCTTCCGGTGCAGGAATTGGCCGATATCGAATAGCTGCGACGCGGAGTTCGGGGCGGAATTGGAGATCGACTTGAGCGCGTCCGGAGCCTCCAGCCTCTTGACGAGAAGACTGCAGGCCTGCTCGATCTGACCCTTCGAGGCCAGGTCGAGGACCTGCTCGTATGTGGGATCTCGCTGAGCGGCTCTCGTAGCCTCGGGAAGCTGAGCCACAAATTGCTTCTCACGTTCGGATTGCCCGATTTCGCGGCAGAAGTCGCTGTAGTCTTGAAGCAGGGTGGTCTTGCCGCCCTGGATCATCGCTTCCAGGAACTTGATGAAGTCGTCGGTCTTCCCCAACTTGGCGAGATAGGATGTCTCGTTTTCCGGCACCTGCCAATACCAGTAAGCCGAGTTTTGGTGCTTGACGAAAGCGGTGGCATCGTCTACGCGGCCGTGCGCGACGAGATAGATCATATAATCCGCCGCGGCGGCGGAGTAGGTGTCCGAGGACCATCCGGCGTTGCGCTGGGTCCCACGCATCACGTCGGGAAACTGCCGGTGCATCGCCTCGAAGAGGGGCCCGGCATCGGGATCGAGGGCAAGCGTCCACTGGGGATGCTTGAGCTTTGCGGCTCCCGCCAGGGCGACTTCCCTGGCCATCTTCTTGAAGGCGTCGCCGCGCTCGATGTTCACTTCCCCGTCGAACGTCCGGAAGATATCGGCCAACAGACTGCGCGCTCGTGACGGGCCGAGAATCACGCTGAGATCGGGCAGATTCATGATCTTGTCGCCGCCGATCGGCTGCGTGCGTCCGCTGTAAGCGTCCGCTTCACGCCGGTAGGCCTGTTCGATCCGATCCTTGTTGCCCTCCCGAAGGGCGAGCGCAACCTCGACGTAGGTTAGAAGGACGGCCTGCTCGGGTCCCAATCCCTTGATCCCGCCGACGAGATTCCAGGCGGCGTCGCTCTTGCCGCCCAGCGTCTCCGCTAGCGCAAGGAGGGCGACGTCGCGCGCTTCCGGCTTTTTGTCGACCTGCTCCTTGAGCTGCCTCTCGATCTCGGGCCAAACCGAGGGGCCCGGCAAGGCGGCAATGACCTCGGGGAACAAGGACTCACTCGAATCGTCCAGTTCCCAGATAGCTTCGGCGCTGGGACAACGCTCGGCGAGGGCGATCCAGCGGGCGGCGGACACCTTGGAAGAGAGTTTCGTCTGGGACCGAATGTAAGCCCCGACCGTCCTCCAGAAGGCCCCGGCGGGATCGACCGCCTTCAACGGCTTCGGCCGTTCCGGAGCGGCGATCATTTTTAGAGCGCCGTCTGCGCCGACGTAGCCTTGCCCGAACGCACCCACCGCCAGACAGCCGGCGAAAACAAGGAAGCTCAATCGCAGCGACACAATCCCTCCCGCCCGTCTTGTTGACGAGCGAGACCTGGCAATCGTTCTGGCCCTTTAGCGGTCCCCTTGGTGACCGTAGTTGAGCTTGGGGATTCCGAAGTCCGCGAGGCTCACGACCTCATCTCCGTTAAGATCGGCGCTTCGAATCTCCATCGCCTGCAAGCGCTTCGACGAGGCTCGCTGGCCGCGCCGGCGTGGATACAATGGACGCCGTGGTTCTTTTCGCGGAGCGACCGGAGAGGCTGGACCGATTCTTGGCCCAGGCGCTGCCGCAACACAGCCGGACGAAGCTCGCGCGACTCGCGGCGGAGGGTCTCGTTCTTGTGGACGGCAAACCACAAAGATCCTCCTTCGCGCTGATGCCGGGGATGCGCGTCGAACTGGAGGACCCGCAAGAGGCTTCACCGCACGATCTCCAACCCGCCGAGATCCCTCTCGACGTTCTCTATGAAGACGACGATCTGCTGATCGTCAACAAGCCGCGCGGCCTCGCCACTCACCCGGCGGCTTCCCTCCACGCCCCCTCCCTCGTGAACGCCCTTCTCGCAAGGTCGCATCCCCTGAGTCAGGCGGCCGGCGCTTTCCGGCCCGGCATCGTCCACCGCCTCGACAAGGAGACCACCGGGCTCATCGTCGTCGCCAAGAACGACTTCTCTCACGTCCGGCTTGCGAAGCAGATCGAGAGGAAGGAGGCCGAGCGGCGCTACGTCGCGGTCGCCGCCGGCGATACGGAGCGCGAGCGGTTCATCGTCGACGCCCCGATCGCTCGCGACCGGCGCAATCGCCTTCGCATGGCGGTCGACCCGGACGGCAAACCGGCCGTGACCCATGTCAAGCGCCTCGGGCGCGTCGAACGCGGCGTGGTGCTCGCGATCCGGCTCGAAACTGGGCGAACCCACCAGATCCGCGTCCACCTGCGCGCGGTGGGGCTGCCCGTTCTCGGGGATTCGCTCTATGCGCCCAAAGGCGTGGCAGAAGGTCCGCTTCAACTGCACGCCTGCTACCTGGCCCTCAGACATCCCCGGACGGAAGAGCCGATTGCGGTTTTCTCTCCGCCTCCCGACGACTTTCTCGGCCGTGACCTTGCGACCAGGACGGCGGTCGCGGAGTTCTGAAGGACTGGGAGCGCCGGATTTCATCCGGCTCCGGAACCTCGGCGCTCCCCCAGCCTCCCTGGCCTCCTTGCCGTGGCGATATTTCGTATCATGTAGGTGATGAAAGCGATCGCCGGTCTCCTCTTCGTCGCTGCTGGAGTTGCCTACGGCCAGACTCCGCCGAAGCTCGGGCCGGCGGAGGCCGTCGATATCCACGTCCGCTCCGTCGAATGGCATCCCGGTGGGACCGCCCTCGTCTACTCGCGCGACGAAGCCAATGGCATCGGGATCGGGATCTACCGTCCCGGCGACCCCGAAGGCAAGGTCGTTCTGCATTTGAGCAAAGACGATGCATGGAATTGCGACTGGTTCCCAGGCTCGACGTCGGCGCTCGTCACCGTCCACAAGAAAATCTCCGCCGCCGGCGTAGCGAAGAACGAGGCCGACGTCTACCTGCTCGATGGCAAGCAGCAGACCAGCTATCTCGTGTTCTCGAAGGCCGTGCCCCAGCCGGAGGACATAGCCGTCGACTGCGATCTGTCCCCGAGTCTCAACCACGCCATCTGCACGGTCACGGAGGGAAAGACGACCTATCACGAGGTCCTGCCCGTCAATGGCGGGCGGATGCTGCCTTCCACGGACATCGATCAGGCGGTCGCTCAGGGCTTCTCCGGGCCGACGTGGTCGGTCGACGGCACCGCGATCTACGGCAAAGGCGGGCAAGGGCTATCCATCAACGGCGCCAACGTGACGCTGTCGAACGCCCAAGATCCGGAGTCGGCCATCACGCTCACGATCAAGGCTCAGTCGGCGACGCTGGACGGACGCAGCTTCGTGCTCAAGTTCGCTCCTCCCGAGCCACCGGCCGGCACCCCGGTGCTCGAAGTCGTTCCCTCCAACGGCGTGCTGCGGCAAGTACGCTCGCCGGGCCCCTGGGTCGACCAGCCGGGATCTTCTCCACGCTTCGCGACGGTCACCGGCGCGAACTGGCTCTCCCTTCAGCAACTCCGCGGGCAAGCCCACAGCCTTTGGCTCATTGTTCGGAAGCCTAATCCCGAGCCGGCTCCCAACGCGGACAACCCAACCGTCGTCGTCGTGAATGGGATATTTCGGGTTGGCTCCGGCTCCCAGGAGCAGACGGTCGGTCCCGACACCGTCGGCGCTCTCGTCGCGGCTCAGGCTGACTCGGGAGAGATCGCGCCGGGAGAGAAGTCGGTTTCCTATCTCACCGACGGAGTCCTCTTCGTGCGCGCCATCGAAGGCTAAGGGCCTTCTAGCGGATGTAGTGAATCTTGGGCGAGTTGATCTCGTCGAGGAGCATCAGCGAAATGACCGGCATCGGGCGATCTTTCGCAACCTGCCGCGCCTCTTCGAACGTCAGTTCCTGAGTCTGCATCCCGCTGAGATCGATCCATTCCGCAAACCGGAACGCCCCCGCTTCCGTGCTGAAGCAGGCCAGGCCGTGGATTCCCTCGTGGCAGAAGCATCCGTAGCGCTTGCTCGGCGCGTGGTGCAGAACGTAGAGCTTGTCCGGGAACGTCTCGTCAAGCCCAAGGATCGGAAGCTCAAGAACTTTGCTCATCGTTTTCGCTAGCAATCTTATCGGTCAATGACGGCAAATGATAGAGTCGAGTATCGGTTGCGATGTTTATTGCGCTAAGGACAGCAAGGGAAAAGCAACGCAAGCTTCATGGCCCCGGCAATAGTGTCTGGTACAGCTCTTTGGGAAGATCGCGAAGAAGGCGCGTGTAAACTCCGGTCGATGTCCCCCTCCGCGCAACGGCTGGTCGAGCGCTACTACGACCTTCAGGCGATCTCATCCGCCATCGGGCTTCTCAACTGGGACCGCCAGGTCCTGATGCCGCCCGGCGGAGCCGCCGCCCGAACTGCCCAGGTCGGCCGCCTGACCCGCATGCACCATGAGATGCTCGTCTCCGACGAGCTGCGCCGCCTCCTCGAAGACGCGGCCGCCGGCGCGGAGCCCGAATCCGACGACGCCGCGCTCGTCCGCGTCCTCCGCCGGGACTTGGACGTCGAGACCAAACTGCCACTGGAGCACGTCGAGCGCAAGGCGCGCGTTTCGTCCGAAGCCTACGAGGTCTGGAAGACCGCCAAGGCCAACTCCGACTTCCCGATGCTCCGCCCCTATCTCGAACAGCTCTTCGACCTCGCGAGGGAGAAATCCGAGCTGATCGGCTACGAGGACCATATCTATGATCCGCTCATCGATCTCTTCGAGGAGGGCGCCAAGCAGGCCGATGCGGCGCGGATGTTCCAGGAAATCAAGAAGCCGATCGTCGATCTCGTCCGCGAGATTCGCGAATCCGGGACCCCGAACGACGACTCGATCCTGATCGGCGATTGGGACCAGCCGCGCCTGCGCCGGTTTGCCCAGGAGACGGCTGCCGCGATTGGGTTCGACTTCAATCGCGGCCGTCTGGATATCGCTCCGAACGCCTTCTGCGGGGGCGTCACGTCGCAAGACGTCAGAATGACCACCCGCCCGAGCGAGCATATCAAAGGGATCGTCTCCTCGTCCCTCCACGAGATGGGGCATGGGCTCTATGAGCAGGGGTCGCCCGCCGAGTGGGATCGCTCGCCGCTCGCCGGGGGAACGTCGCTCGCGGTCCATGAGAGCCAGAGCCGCCTTTGGGAGAACATCGTCGGGCGTTCGCAACCGTTCTGGGAGTTCTTCTTCCCGCGCCTCGCCGCCGAATTCTCAATCCTCCAATCCTCCAATCCTCAATCCTTCTATCGCATGATGAACAAGGTCGAGCCGACCTTCGTGAGAGTCGGTTCCGACGAGCTGACGTACAACCTTCACATTCTCGTGCGGTTCGAACTCGAGTGCGAGATCCTGACCGGACAGACCGCGGTCAAGCACTTGCCCGAGGCGTGGAACGCCAAGTACACCGAGTACCTCGGGATCACCCCTCGAAACGACTCGGAAGGATGCCTGCAGGACGTCCACTGGTCGCGCGGTTCGATCGGCTACTTCCCAACTTACGCGATGGGAAACCTCATCGGAGGCCAGATCTGGGCAGTCCTCAATCGCGAGATCGGAGACGTCGCCGAGCAGGTGCGGCGTGGCCAGTTCGGCGATATCCTGAATTGGCTGCGGGCGAAGATCTACGCGCAGAGCAAGCGGTTAAGCGGCCGAGAACTGGTGACTCGGGTCACCGGCAGGCCGATGGAGGCCGCCGACTGGCTTCAGTACGCCCAGTCCAAGTATCGGGCAATCTACAGCCTGCCTCGCTAGGCCAGGCTGCCGGACGGGGGGGAAACCGAACTCCCCTTCCTCCTCTCGTCTGAAACTCGATTCGGCGACCCCGAACGCCCCAACGCCCAACGCCCAACACCCCAATACCTCAAAACCCCAATACCCCAATACCCCAATACCAATACCCCAACACCCCAACACCCAACACCCAACGTCGCCCTTACCCGCCCATGACCTCGCGGAAAGCCTGGATGAAGCCCTGATTCTCCTCCGGCGTTCCCACCGTGATCCGTAGGTGGTTGGGAGCGTCCGGGACCGGGCGGACGATATAGCCCTTCTTCATCAACGCCTGGAAGACGGGCGCCGCCGGCCGGCCGAGCCCGACGAAGTGGAAGTTGGTAAAGCTCCGGGTCACCGAGCAGCCTTCGCGCTTGATCGCCAGTTCCAATAGGGCCAGCCCCTCCGCGTTCATGTCCAGAGACTGCCGCACGTGCTGGTCGTCTTTGAGCGCGGCGAGCCCGGCGACTTGGGCGAGGCTGTTCGAGTCGAACGGCTCGCGCACCCGGTCGATCGCGTGCGAAAGATACTCCGGCACGAACCCGTAGCCGATGCGAAGCCCGGCAAGTCCGTACACTTTGCTGAACGTTCGAAGCGCCGCCACGTTCATCCCTCGCTGCACGTACTCGCGCCCGTCGGGATAGTCGGTGTTCGCCCTCGCGTATTCGAAATAGGCCTCGTCGAGCACGACCAGGACGCGCTCCGGCACGTCCTCGAGAAACGCCTCCAGTTCCGTGCGCGTCACGATCGTTCCCGTCGGATTGTTCGGATTCGCGATGTAGACGATCTTCGTATGCTCGTTGATCGCGGCCGCGATCGCCGACAGGTCGAACCGCCAATCGTGGGTCATTCGAACCTTGCGCAGGAGGCACGGGGCGAGGTCGGCGGCCGCGTCGTACCGCGTGAACGAATGCTCCGACGTCACGACCTCGTCGTCGAGGTCGTCGATCAGGGCAAGCCCGATGTTGCCGATCAGCTCGTCGCTGCCGTTGCCAACGATAACCTGCGACATCGGGATCCCGAATCGGACGGAAAGCGCGTTCTTCAGCTCGAAGGCGGCTCCGTCCGGATACCGGTTGACCTCGCTCAACGCGCTCTTGACGGCGGCGATCGCCTTCGGCGAGGGGCCGAGCGGATTCTCGTTGCTGGCGAGCTTGACGATCTTCTTGAGACCGAGCTCTCGCTGGACCGCGGAGATGGGCTTTCCGGGTTGATACGGATGCATGCGGAGGACGTTCGAGCGAACCGGGGTTGCCACGCGCTCATTCTACTAGCCCGGATAACCGGCCCGTTCACAATGATGGCCGTCATCCTGAACGGTGAACCGAGCCGTGCGAGGTGCGAAGTGGAGGACCTCGGATCGACATCCAAAATGGAGACTGCGCGCAGTTTGAGCCTCTCGCGAATAAAGC
>DATJYD010000488.1:0-2911 GCA_035499755.1 Fimbriimonadaceae bacterium | reverse complement strand
GAACAGCGATACCAATGTCGGAGTCGATGTCGAAAGCACCGGGAGAACTGGCCAAACTTCGGAAGGTCCCGTTCACTTATCGCTAATCCGCGAGCACATGGAGGTCGTCGGATCGGATGGCGGCCACGTCGGGACGGTGGACAGCATCGAAGGCGAAGATCGCATCAAGCTGACGAGGAGCGATCCCTATGCCGGAGGAGTGCACCACTGGATATCTCCGGACGACATTGCGGGGGTCGACGACAAGGTGCGATTGCGTCTTCCGGCCGCCGACGCGATCCGCCGGCAAAATGCGGCGACGTTCGACGGCTGCCCCTCGGAAGTCGACGGCTGACCTTGCATGCGGCGCACCGCATAAAGCTCAACAAGATGGCATAAACCCCGTTGCGTCATTGCCTCATGGTATTTCGCAAAATACGCGGGTACATTGCTGCAATGCCCCAGCAGTTTGCAGCGAGACTCGCCCAACAGCTTGCGGAAAACGAAACCGATTACCCGGTGGTTATCGACGTCCCCAACGACGGCTTCAATGAGGCCGTCGCCACCGAACTCGAGAAGCTCGGCTACTACGTCGATCGCGATCCTTTCAGCACGCGCCTGACGATCAAGGGCAGCGCGAACGATTCGAAGAACTGAGGCCCTGGCCGAACGCTTTCGCCTCTGCCGCCTGCCCCTTTGCGCAATAGGGTAGTTCGCAGTATAATACGCGCAGTCTCTTATGCGCTTTTCGGGAGCTCGTGTGCTTGCTCGTGCTTTCTCTTCTCGGAACTCGAAGGGACCGGTCCGTCCGGCGCCTCTTACGCCGGGCCGGGAGTTGGCGGGCGCGCTCGGTTTTCTGGGCCTGCTCGTGGGAGTCGACCGGTATTCGACTTACGTTCATTACCTCTCTTTCGGCGGGCTCCTTTACCTGCTGGCGATCATCTTCATCGCCTGCTGGGCGGGGCTCCGTTCGGCTCTCGCCGGCTGCCTCATTCTCCTCTGCTACGTCTGGCTTATCTATCACTACCGAATCTCCGTATTCCCGAAGGATCAGACCAAAGAGCTGCCGACCCTGATCTCGGTTGGCATCATCTATCCGTTCTTCGCGATTACGTTCGGGATCGTGCAGGCCAAGCTGCGCGGCGCCGCCATCCGGGAGTTCGACGCCCGGGAGGCCGCCGAAAATGAACACCGGAAAAGAAAGGCGGCCGAAGCCGGCAGGTGGGCGAGCGAGGAGATGCGCAACCTGATCGTTCAGTACTCGATCGACGCCATTGTGGGGCTTGCAGAGGACGGAACGATCACCATGTGGAATCCGAATGCCGAGAAGCTCTTTGGGTGGACGGAGGCGGAGTCGATTGGGGCGCCCGTCGAGGACCGCATCGACCTGCGTTCAGATGCGCCGGAAAGAGACGGAAGACGCGGTCTCCTGAGATTGACGGAAGCCCTCGACTGCAGAGAATCTGTGGAAGCCAAGATAAGTTCGCGCGACGGAATCGAAAGGGACATCGATGTCAGCATCGCCCGGCACGGCGGAGCCGAAGGCACCCTCTTCATCGTCTTCGCGCGAGACGTAACCGACCGGAAGCGGTCGGAGCGAGAGATTCGCGACCTCAACGCGAATCTGGAAGAGCGCGTTATCCGGCGAACCGCCGATTTGAAGGCAGCGAACGAAGAGTTGATGGCGTTCACTTATTCGGTGTCGCACGACCTGCGGGCGCCTCTGCGAGCGATCGTCGGCATGAGCCGCATCGTCCGCGAGGAGACCCACGGAAATCTCAATGCCGCCGCCGCCGAAGGTCTCAAGCGGATGGAGAAGAGCGCCCTCAGGATGTCGGATCTTATCGACAACCTCTTGGAATTCGCGAGAATCGGCCAGGCGGCGCTCGCTCGCCGGGACGTCGACCTCACCACGATGGCTCGCCAGATTGGCTCGGAGTTGACTTCCACCGGCCCCGGCACCGTCCAAGTTCAACCGGGCTTGGTCGTGGACGCCGATCCCGCGTTGCTCAAGCTGCTCCTTCGCAATCTGATGGAGAATGCCTGGAAGTATGTCGACAAGTCGAAGGAGCCCGTAGTGGAAGTCGGCGCGACGCCCGAGGGCACGATCTATGTACGCGACTGTGGGGTCGGCTTCGACATGCGGTATGTCGACAAGATCTGGCGGCCATTCGAGCGCCTCCACCGGGATACCGAATATCCGGGAACGGGTATCGGCCTGGCCAATTCGAAGCGGATCGTCGACCGGCATGACGGTTCGATCTGGGCGCATTCGACGGTCGGCGAAGGCACGACCGTCTTCTTCCGGCTTCCCCGAAACAAGGTCGACTACAAGCAGTCGAGCTTTATGAGCTAGTTCCTCAGCGGCTTCCCGTTTTCGAGCATGTGGCGAATGCGCGCGTGCGTCAAGGCCTCGCCGCAAAGCTCGACGAACTGGCGGCGCTCCATCTCCAAGGCTTCGTCATAGCTTGCCGTCTTGGAGAAGACCGCCTTCACGGAATCACCAATCGCTCGGTCGTAATCGGAGAGACCCAGGCGCTTGACCGCCTCATCCTGGGCGCGATCGATCATGCCGGTGATCGGCCCCTCCGGACGCGCAAACGCCGGGCGAGTCCATGGCTTCGCCGACAACACGAGCTTCTTGGCCTCCGAGAAGAGCATATCGGGGTGGTAAACGGTCACATCCCCCGACCGAAGGTACCCGAGCGCCCGGGCTCCATCCGCGGATGAACTGACCGCTCCTTCCATGAGGCTCACCGAGAGTTCCGACAGCCGTTTCGCGGACGCGCCGTTGTACAGCCGCATCAAGGTCGTTCCCCGTCCTCCCGGGATCAGCCCGACTCTGGCCTCGGGAAATCCGATCGCAGTTTCCGGATGCGCCGCGATGACTCCGCAGCCGAGGGCTAGCTCGAATCCCGCCCCGAGGCAGTGC
>DATJYD010000487.1:0-6616 GCA_035499755.1 Fimbriimonadaceae bacterium | reverse complement strand
GAGAGCCAGTCGGCGTATTTTCTGCCCAGTCGATATGCCTCGACCAGCGAGTGCGATCTTCGGCCCCGCCCCGATTTGTTCACGGAATGGGAGTGGCACTGGGATGCCATGCATGAGTTCTACCGCTACCCCTACAACGGCTGGTTCGAGATCAGCTGGCGAGATCAGGAACTGCAGCTCGTCTCCATCGGCCGCCAAGAGGGACACTGCCGGACCACGCGCCACTACGTGTTGGCGCCCGATCAAAGCGTGGCGGAGCAGTTCTTCAACGAAGTCTGCCAGTGGAACGCCGAGGTTCGGGGCGAGGTCCTCGTCTTCGAAGGCGGCTATTGGGACAAGAGCTCGGACCTATACGAGTCGATTCAGTCGGCTTCGTTCGATAACCTGGTTCTGGCGGGCGATCTCAAGACAGAGATCCAGACGGACATTGCGGGGTTCTTCGAATCCAAGGAGATCTACCAGCGCTACGGCATCGCGTGGAAGCGAGGGGTCATCTTCGTCGGCCCTCCGGGAAACGGGAAGACCCATGCCGTGAAGTCCGTGATCAATTCGGTCGGAAAGCCGTGTCTCTACGTCAAGAGCTTCGTCGCCGAGTATCGGACGGATCAGGACAACATCGGCCAGGTCTTCTCGCGGGCAAGAGAGGCCGCGCCGTGCATTCTCGTGCTGGAGGACCTCGACTCGCTGATTACTTCCGCGAATCGGTCGTTCTTCCTTAACGAGATGGACGGCTTCGCGGCGAACGACGGCATCCTCACGCTTGCGACCAGCAACCACCCGGAACGCCTCGACCCCGCGATCCTGGAGCGACCAAGCCGCTTCGACCGGAAGTACGCCTTCGATCTGCCCGCGGTACAAGAGCGCGAGATCTATCTCAGGCTGTTCAGCTCGAAGCTTCAGCCGGAGCTACAGATGTCGGAGGACGGAATCCAGAGAACGGCCAATTCCACCGACGGTTACTCCTTCGCGTACCTGAAGGAGCTGTACTTGGCGTCGATGATGAAGTGGATCGCCAAGCCGGGCGAGCAGGCGATCGACGAGATCATCGTGTCCCAGTCGGAGTCGCTAAGAGGGCAAATGAACACCGAGAGCGAAATGCCGGAGGATATCTCGCTGGACGGCGCTCACATCGATCCGAGAATGGCGGCGGCCATGCGAGTGAGTATGGGGATGATGAGCCGGGGCTGGCGTAGCTGATGGGAGGACCTGCCCGAATCATGCGCCGGAGGTCGGGCCAGTCGAGTGACTCGGCGCCGCCCGACTCGAAGCCACCGGCGGATCCGAGCGCGGAACACGACTCCACGTAGGTCCCCTCGCCGGTCCTTGGAACGGGGGCCGGGGATGCATGGTCAAAGCTCTCCGAACGCATCAAGCGTTCGTTCGCAAACACAAGGAGAGCAAAGACATGTCTACACTATTCGCATCGTTCCGAGACGTCGATGCGGCGGAGAAAGCGGCGGGCGCCCTTATCGACCAAGGCGCCATGTCGTCGCAGATCAGCATCATCGCGAACGAGGTTCTGGATACGGCTCCCGCGGCCGCCGCACGGGCGGACGCATCGTCGGCCGAAGATGCGGCCAAGCACGGCATCTCGACCACCACGGCGGCCGACGCCGGCATCGGCGCTACGAAGGGCGCGACGGTGGGCCTCGGTCTGGGAGCGGCCGCGGCCATCGCCGCGCTATTCGTTCCCGGATTCGGCCTCGTGGCGGGAGGCGGAGCGCTGGCCCTGGCGGTCATCACGGGAGCGGCTACAACGGTTGCCGGGACCGCAGCGGGAGCCGTCGTCGGCTATTTGAAAGATCAAGGAGTCCCGGAAGAAGTCGCGATCCGCTACAGCAGCGACTTCACGGAAGGCAGGGCTATCCTCGCCTTATCGCTCCCGGCGGGAAACCTGGCCGCGGGTGAAGCCGAGGCGCTCCTCGCCAAGTACGGGGCGCTCAACGCGGCGACCTACTATTCGGCGAAGGCGCCGGCGACGGTCGAACAGATGCAGAGCCCGAAGATTCCCCTCCAGATCGACAATCCGGACGTCGATCCGCTTGCGCGAAGCGCGGTCGTCGACGTGACGGTGCCGACGCCGCGAGCCACCCGGGTGATCGACGCTTCGACCGGCGAAGAGACGGTCGTGTCGACTCGCGTCGATGCCGTCGTCGTCGATCCGGTGTCGGGAGAGCCGGTCGTAGCGACGCCCGATCCTGTGGCGGAGACGATCGAGATCAAACGAGACGACGTCGAGCTGTACTGACGGAAAGCGCTCGGCCAATGCCGTTGGGTTCGTCGGGGCCCACAGATCCCAAGGCGGGAGCTCCGCTCCCGCCTCCGCACTGGATCCGCGAAACGATCCATGGCAATGCGCTAACTCAGCGGCAAGGCGCAGAGAGCAGCGGACAACTAGCGGCGGGGACGCGCCAGTTTGGGGCGGGCCGCATAGGCCATTTGCGCCGGCTCAGGCGAGCGAACGAGGTGCTCGATGTAACCGGTCAGGGCGGGGAGAGCGATCTGGACCGAGGTGGACATTTCGCCTCCGACCGTCGTGATGTCCTCGACCTCGATCGCCACGATCTTCACGTCGCGAGGGAACTTGAGGTCCAGCTTTCGCGCGATGTCGAACATCTCGGGCAATCCGGTGTAATGGGGGGACGGCGCGATGCAAGGAGGCAGCCGCTTGGGATCAATGTCGAAGAACTCGCCTGGCCGATGCTTGCCGGTTTGTACCGCGTCGATGATAATGGCGCGGTCATAGTCGAGAAAGAACTCGAGAAGGGCAATGCCGGAAACCGAGGCCGTCTTGACCTCGGCCGCACCGCCCAGCCTGGACCTCAAGAGGCGGGCCACCGCGATACCGACTCCATCGTCGGCGAGAAGCTCGTTTCCGAGTCCCAGAACTAGTGTTCTCATATTCGCTCTCTGTCTTCGCTTGCCCGCAGTCTTACCACAAAGGCGCGAAGGACACGTATCGCAGGGCCAGGAGTTGCGCTCCGCGCGCTCCTAAGTCAGTCGCGGCGGATCTCCTGGACCAGGTCTTTCTTCGAATCGTAGACGCGCACGACCAGAGGCATCTGGCCGGGCAGAGTGTGAGTCGCGCATCCGTGGCACGGGTCGTAGGCGCGAAAGGCCATCTCGACCATGTTCAGGATGCCGTCGTCGACCTTTCCTTGCTTGATCAGGTTGCGGGCGGACTTGTCGACGGACATGGCGATGCGGGCCGCGTTGTTCTGGGTAGCCACGATCAAGTTGGCCATCGTCACGACGCCGCGGGAATCGCTCCGGTAGTGATGGATCAAGGTGCCGCGCGGGGCCTCGACGATGCCGATCCCCTCGTCGGGGATCTCGGTCGGGATCGTGCGCGGATTCGGATCGGTGATGTTGGGATCGCTCGCAAGTTCCTTCATGCGCTCCGCGGCGTAGAGAAGCTCGACGAGGCGCGCCCAGTGGTTGGCGAGGGTGAAATGAACGGGCTTCTCACCGAGGGTCGTGTAGAACTGCTCGTAGGCTTCCTGGGCGAGCGGGGTCGCCATCCCGTCCGAGGCATTGAGCCGGGCGAGCGGCGCGACGCAATAGACGCCGCTGAGCGGGCCCTCCTCGAATCCGCGCCAGCCGATGTCCTTGAGGAAGCAGAACTTGATATAGCTCCAAGGCTCGACGTGCTCGGCGACATGCTTCAGATAATCGCGGGGCGGGAACTTGAGGAACTCCTTGCCCTCGGGGTCGACCACGCGGATGTCTCCGTCGTAGAAGTTCGGCCGGTTCTTCGCGTCCACCTGGCCCATGTAGTAGGTCTTGTGGGTGTAGGCGTCGGAGGTGATCCAGTCTACGTACTGCTGGTTCTTCAGCACGATATCGTTGAAGACCTGAAGGGTGAAGCGGCCGAACTCAACGGCCCGGTCGGCGGCTTCGACGAACTTCTTCTGATCCACTTTCGTAAGCGGCTTCGCGACCCCGCCGGGGAGGCCGAGCACGGGATGGATCGCTTTACCGCCGGCGATGGCCATGAGCTCGCGCAGTTCCTTCCTCATCGCGATGACCTTCAGCCCGACTTCCGCGCCGACCTTGCCGATAACGCCGAGGATATTGCGTTCGGCCTTGGAGGCCGAAGGACCGACTACGAAGTCGGGACCGCCGAGGAAGAAGAAATGGAGGGCATGATCCTCGATGAAGAAGATGTTGTAGAACAGCTCCCGGATCTTCTTCGCGGAGACCGGCGGATCGACGTGATAGAGGTCGTCGAGGGCCTTCGTCGCCGCCATGTGGTGCGCGGTCGGGCAAACGCCGCAGATGCGCGAGGTGATCTGCGGCATGTCTTCGGCCGGGCGGCCCACCGCGAACTGCTCGAAGCCACGCAGCTCAGGAATCTGAAGGAACGCACGGTCGACGTCGCCTTTGTCGTCGAGCAGGATGTCGATCTTGCCGTGGCCTTCGAGGCGAGTGATCGGGTCGATGAGAATGGACTTGCTCACGTTACTTTCCATCCGTGCCAGCCGCTACGGGCTCGCGGGTCGGGCCCGGCATGACGCGCCGGTGCAGGAATGAGGCGGGAAGGCTGTATCGATAGAAGGTTCCGACGGGGTCGACGATGCCGTCGAGCACCTTCTCGATCTCGGCTTCGTCATCCGAGTCGATCAGCGAAGCGAAAGCAGACAGAGCCTTTCCTCCATAGTCGCGCACTCCGTCGGTCGGCCCCATGCACCCAGAGCAGGGCATGTTGCCCTTCACGCAGGGCGCGCCGCAGCCGCTACGTGAGATCGGTCCCAGGCAGAGGAAGCCCTGGGCAAGCAGGCAAAGCTGGGGATCGGCGATTGCCAGGTGGGGACGCTTCCACTCCTTGATCGCGATCTTGTCCGGCTTTGTCGCCTTCCGCTCGCATTCGTCGCAGAGAGCAACGTCGGGCGCCAGGATCGCGCCCTTCGCGGGAAGCTTGCCTTCGAGGATCGCCATCACGGCATTCACGATGAGATTCGCGGGAGGCGGGCAGCCGGGCAGGTAGTAGTCGACGGGGACGGTTTGGTCGAGGGTTCGGACCGTGTTGCTAAGAACCGGCAGGGTCAGGGTGTGGCCGTTGTAAGGCGTCTCCGGCTGAGGATAGGTGCCCTCGGGATTATCGACGGAAGGGGCTTCCTTATAGCTTTGCGCCATCACCATGTCCCAGTCGTAGAGGTTTGCGAGGCCGGGAATGCCGCCGAGATGGGAGCAGCTTCCGAAAGCGACGAGAAGCTGAGACTTGCGGCGCATCAACTCCGCCATCTCTTCCTGCTCGCTGCTTCGGATGGCGCCGTTGACGAAGCAGACGGCCAGTTCGCCGTCCGCCATGGCCTCGACGTCGGAGCGCTTGAAGTCCATCGCGCAGGGCCAGAAGACGATGTCGACCAGCTCGACGACCTTCAGCACGGCCTCGTGGAGGTCGACGATGGCTTCCTCGCATCCACCACAGGACGCACACCAATAGAAACCGACTTTGGGCTTGCTCATGCGTTGACTCCTTCGGACGCGGCCGGCTCTGCATGCACCTTTGCCGCCACTTCCAGCTTCAGCGGGCCGAGCTTGCGGACGGTCTCCGTCATCTCGGTCATCACCTTTTGCACGCGGTCGCCTTCCGCGGCCGAGATCCACTCCAGCCGCAGCCGATCCTGCTCGATCCCCATTTGGTCAAGCATCCGCCGCATCAGCCGGTATCGCCTCAGGGTCTTATAGTTGCCTTCGACATAGTGGCAGTCGCCGGGGTGGCAGCCGCCGAGAACCACGCCATCGGCGCCCTTGGCGAAGGCGTCGAGGATGAACTGAGGATCCACCCTGCCCGAGCACATTACGCGGATAATGCGGACGTTCGACGGATAGGTCATTCGGGAGACGCCGGCCAAGTCGGCCGCCGCGTAGGTACACCAGTTGCAGAAGATCGCGACTATCTTCGGTTCGAACATATCTAAACTCCCACTGCCAGGTCGGTATCGATCATTGCGAAGATCTGATCGTCGGTGAAGCCTTTCTGCTGAAGGGCTCCGGAGGGACAGGCGGCGACGCATGTGCCACAGCCTTTGCACTGGACCGCGTTCACGAAGGCCTTCTTGCCTTCCCCGTCGTCTCGCATGGAGATCGCATGGTAGGGACAGAGGCCGACGCAGGTATTGCAGCCCGAGCAACGATCTCGGTCCACGAAGGCATTGATGGCCTCGACCTTGATCCGGTGCTTCGCCATGAGCGCGGAGGCTTTCGATGCCGCAGCGTAGCCCTGGAGCACGCACTCCGGAATGGTGGCAGGGGCGCGGGCGGTGCCACAGAGAAAGACGCCGTCGGTCGAGAACTCGACCGGCCGCAGCTTCACGTGGGCCTCCAGGAAGAAGCCGTCCGCGTTCAGGGGCACCTTCAGCATCTGAGACAGCTCATCCCGTCCCTTGGCAGGGACGAACGGCACGGTGATGACGACTCCGTCGGCAGGGATCTCTAGGTTGCCGGTTTCGGTCTTGATTCTCACCTTTTGGGCGATGCCATTTCCGACGATTTCGGGCGGGTTGGTCGATTCAAAGCGCACGAACCGGATACCGGCCTTCATGGCATCGCGGAGGGACTGCTCGAAGTCCACGCCGTAGGTCATCAGCTCTCGGTAGAGGATGTAGACGAT
>DATJYD010000486.1:0-3265 GCA_035499755.1 Fimbriimonadaceae bacterium | reverse complement strand
GACGGCAGCCTCATTCAGGAGTCGGATGCCGGGAAGATTCTCGTCGGCGGCTCGGGGATCACCTACGACGCCATTCAGAAAGCGACCGATTTGGGGGTCATCGGCCTCGTCGCGGGCGGCGTCAAGGATGGCGATCTCACGAAGTTCCTCGGTTACGACATCGGCGTGGCGATCACCGGCCAGGAGCAGATCAACCTCACGATCATGGTTACCGAGGGCTTTGGATATCTCACGATGGCCCAGCGCACCTTCGAACTCCTGAAGAGCCTGGAGGGCAAGACCGCCTCGATCAACGGCGCCACTCAGATCCGGGCCGGCGTCATCCGGCCCGAGATCATCGTGCCGCTCGCGGTGGATGCGAAGGCATCGGGTGCGGTGCAGCAGGCGCTGGAGCTCAAGATCGGAACCCCGATTCGGGTCATTCGGGAGCCCTATTTCGGAATGCTGGGCAAGGTCACCGAACTTCCCGCTCAGCTTGTGGTCGTGGATTCCGGCACCCAGGTGCGCGTTCTCCGGGCGAAGCTCGACAAAAGCGGCGAGGAAGTCACCGTCCCGCGCGCGAACGTGGAGATCATCGCGGGGGCGTGACCGGTCCTAGAAGCTGGAGCTTCACGGTTCCACGCAGCACATCGCCGGTGTTGATCAGCTTGCCTTCGCCGTAGTGGTAGCCCTCGTGGTAGGTCCAGCCTTCGCCGCCGTACCAATCCATGACGCGAAAGAGGATGTCGTGCTCGCGGACGGTCGCCCGGACGTGCTGAGTTCCATCCGAGACCACTTTCACCCCCTCCCCGGCCTTGTTGGTCAGGGACGCCCAGTAGATGTTGCGCTTCGTGCTTCGGAAGTCGTTGCCGCCGAGCGGGCTGTCGTCGAGGGACCAAGGCCGGTTCGTCGGCGGCACGACTTGGGGAATGCTCGGGTGGGGAATCGCGGTCCCGTGCGGGCGGCCGATGTGGTCGGGCGGGTAGACGGAATACTCGGCGCGTCGGTCCCACTCCAGCTTGTCCATGCTCAAGGGAACCGCGAACTCCAGGCCCTGCTCTCGGACATAGATCGGGGGCCCGTTGTACGTGAACTCGTAGTGGATCTCGACGTCTCCGGCCTCGTCCAAGCCGATCTTGTAGCCGCCGACAAGGTCCTTGCCGTAGCTCCCGGTCCAGTTCAGGACGGCTTGGCTGCCTTCGGTGTCGTAGCTGACATCGGATAGATGCCACGCGGTGGGCGCGTTCACGCCGAGGGCGCCGAGTTCCAGACCGTTGCCGATCGGATAGGTTTCGGCCGGGGCATTGCTCTTGAGCAGCCTCAGGGTCGGCCCTTCGTTGAGGATCACCTCACCGCCTTTCAGGCATCGATAGAGCTCTCCGCTCAAGCGGTCGTAGGCGATCTCGCAGTCCTTTCCGATCAGCCGAACGGCGGAAGCGCCGTCGAGATAGCCGCTCTGCTCCATGATCCGCGCCGGCTTGTCCGACCGGGCGAAGACCGGCAGCTCGTGCGGCTTGAACGTGAGCCGATAGGCATCCAGCATCCGCCCCTTCTCGTCATAGAACTCCAGGCTGAGAACGTCCTCCGGCTTCGGCGACACCGGGATCGTCAGGTCGCCGTCCCCAATCGGCTTGCCCTCGGCTCTCGCCACGCCGTGGAGCGACCCCAGCGACCATTTGCAGAGGTAACGGTCGAGATCGACGAACTGGTTGTAGTTCTTGACGGGGATCACGAGCGGACCGCTGGCCGGAATCGGCAGCGGTTTCTCCGCGATCTGCACGGGTGAGAACAGCTTCTTCGACAGCCAATACTCCGGTCTCGGCCGCCGCCAGCCGTCGACGATGCCCCACACCACGTCGCCGACCATGCCCCGGTGCGGCATCTTGTAGATCGACTCGGTGTAGCGGATCGGCGGCTGCTCGTGCCGCCAGATGTCGATCCCCTTGCCCGGAACGAGGAAGGTGTCGTCGCTCCAACTGAACTCCATCGTCCCAAGCTGGTTGTGCCCGGCGTTGATCGCGGCGACGATGTCGGCGATTCCTTCCACCCAGTAGTCCTTCATGCCGGGATCGAGATCGACGAAGAGGGCGAGATCCTCCCAGCCGTGGAAGTTGCCGAGGACCTCGTCGAAGAAGGCGGGTTTCGTCCAGTCCAGGCTGTCGTGAATGCGCTGGAGGGTTACCGGATGGTGCATCGTGCGAATGTCGAGCGCGTCGCCGCTGAAGGTCGCGGTATAGAGCCGGGTGGGATCGATCGTCTTCAGGTACTCGGCGGTCATCGAGAAGACCCGCTTGAAATCGCTCTCGTTGCAGATCGACCAGTCGATGACGCAAGGGTGATTACGGTCGCGCTCCAGGTACTCGCACATCTCGCCGCAGTAGAGGGGGAAGTAGCGGAGATCGTCGGCGTGGTTGCCCCAGCAGGTCGGCCCTTCGTTCTCGTAGTAGAGGCCCTGCGCGTCGGCGGCGTCGAGCGCGGCCGGATGAGGCGGGAGGATCGTCGCGCGCACGGCGTTGAAGTTGGCCCCCTTCATCATCTCGACGTCTTTGCGATCGACCGTCGGCGTCAGAGCCCGGCCGAGGAGGGGGTCGGCATCGAGCTTGGAAATGCCGCGGATCTTCAGGGGCGTGCCGTTCAGGGTGACCGCGCGGTCGATGATCTCGATCTGGCGGAAACCCACCGGCTGGCGGAGGACCTCCTTTCCGTCGACGTATCCGATCAGCTTGTAGAGCCGTGGCTCCTCCGCGTTCCAGGGCTCGGGATCGACGAGCGTTGCTTCCAGGATCAGGCTCTTTCTCGACCAGCCGGCCGGGCGGACGGTTCGCCGCAGGCTCGGCGTCGCCACCTCGCGGCCCTTCGGATCGAACAGACGGAAACTCAGCGCATGGAATCCGGCTTCGCTCCCCTCGTCGACGAGGTCGACGTCCAGCCTCAGGTCTGCCCTTTGATAGGCGTCGTCGTAGTCCGTCCGCACATCCAGATGGGAAATGTGGGCGGGTTCGACCGCGAAGACTTCGATGGGCTGCCAGATTCCTGCCAGTTCGAAGTAGGCGAAGTAGCTGGCGTTGTCGAATTCGCTCGCCTTCGACCGGGCCTCGACTTCGACGCGGATCTCGTTCCGCTCGCCGGTCTTCGTCGAATCGGTGATGTCGAGTTCGAACGGGATCGATCCGCCTTCGTGGCTCCCGACCCGCCGGCCGTTCACGAACACCGTCGCATGGCTGTAGATGGCATCCGCGCGGAGCTTGATCCGCTTGCCCATCCATGCCGCCGGCAAGGTGAAGAA
>DATJYD010000485.1:0-2764 GCA_035499755.1 Fimbriimonadaceae bacterium | reverse complement strand
TTGGCCATTTTCCGCTGGTGCTCGGTCATGATCGCGACGACGGGCACGATCACCAACAGCCCGAACCCGATCGCCCCTGCCAGCAAGCCACCAAAATCCATGCCTACAGTGTATCGCTCCTTTTGAAATCGCGCACCCGTTCGACCCACCGGCTCCCGTCGCAGCATTGCGCATCCAGACGCTGGAGACGCGATCCGTCACTCGTTCTTGGAGACGGCCCTAGTTCCAGGTGGCGAGTGACGAGGGAGGGCCAGCTTCCGAGGGCGCCCCGACACCCTTCCTAATCTTCCATCAGAGGATCAAGGTGCCTCCAACGCCCAATACCCAAATACCCCAACACCCCAATACCCCACGCCCCAGCCCAACACCCAACAGGTATAATCAGCCTTCGCAACGAGAACACACGAGCCCGGCCGCGCGGCCAGGTCCCTAGAACGGGGTGAATCGCGCAGAATCCAAACCGGCTCGGAGGAAGAACCTGGAGGCAATATGGCAGCACAGCTCAGCATGAAGGAGCTGCTCGAATCGGGCGTCCATTTCGGGCATCAGACCCGCCGGTGGAACCCGAAGATGAAGCGCTACATCTATGGCGCTCGCAACGGCATCTACATCATCGATCTTCATCAGACGATCAAGATGTTCGAGGATGCCCTCAACTACATCCATAAGGTCGTGGAAGACGGCGGCTCCGTGCTCTTCGTCGGCACCAAGAAGCAGGCTCAGTCCGCGATCAAGGAAGCGGCCCAGCGGTCGGGCCAGTACTGGATCAGCGAGCGCTGGCTCGGCGGCTTGCTGACGAACTGGAAGACGATCCAGCTTCGCGTCGGCCGGCTCAAGGAGCTCGACCGGATGGAAGCCGAAGGCTATCTCGACCGGCTGCCGAAGAAGGAAGCGCTCATGCGGCGCAAGGAGCGCAACGAGCTCAACCGCTTCCTCGAGGGCATCCGCAACATGACCGGAATGCCGACGATCATGTTCGTAATCGACCTCAACAAGGAGTCGATCGCGGTTGCCGAAGCCCGTAAGCTGGGCATCCCGATCGTGGCCGTTGTGGATACCAATTGCGATCCCGACATGGCGGACGTGATCATCCCCGGCAACGACGACGCGATCCGCGCGATCCGGCTGGTCACTCAGAAGGTGAGCGACACGATTCTAGGGGCGCGGCCGCTCGACGAGAGCCTGACGGAGGGCACGATTCCCGAGGAGGGGCTGCCCACCGGCGAAGAGGAAGAGGCCCAGCAGGTCCCGTTCGACCCGCTCGCGGAAGAGCTTATGCGGGCCTTCGGCGGAGACGACGAGGAGTAAGAGACAAGGATTGGAGGATTGGAGGATTGGAAGATTGAAGGACTGAAGGGTTGAGGCGGTTCAATCCTCTAATCCTTCAATCCTCCAATCCTGCAATCCTCTTCCGCAGGGAGAACCATGGCAGAATTCACACCCAAGGATGTAATGAGGCTCCGCGAGGAGACCGACGCCCCGATGATGGAGTGCAAGCAGGCGCTCACGGAGGCGGAGGGCGACTTCGATCGCGCCAAGGAGATCCTGCGCGAGAAGGGCAAGGCGGCGGCGGGCAAGAAGGCCGGCCGCGCGACCTCGGCGGGCGTCGTGGCGTTCAGCGCGACGGGAGACGCGAAGACGGTCGGCGGCGCGGTCGTCGAGAGCGAGACCGATTTCGTCGCCAAGAACCCGGATTTCATCGCGATGGCGCAGAAGGTCGCGGACCACGTGCGCGACCACGGCGGCGCGGAAAATCCGATGGAGGATCCCAAGCTGAAGGAGTTGGCGGCGGAGATCGTGGCCAAGTTCCGCGAGAACGTCCAGATCACGAAGGCGGTCCAGATCAAGGCGTCGGCGCCGGTCGCGATCTACGTGCACTTCGACAATTCGAAAGGCGCGGCGGTCGTCGCCGAAGGCGAGCACGCGGGGAGCGAGGCAGTTCGAAAGGTCGCCGTCCATATCGTGTCCCTCCCGCCCGAGGTCATCCACAAGGAGGACCTGAGCCAGGAGATGCTCGATCATGAGATCGAGATAGAGACGCAGCGCGCGGTTAACGAAGGCAAGAAGCCGGAGATCGCCCGGAACATCGCGCAGGGCCGGGTCAACAAGGAGTTCGTGAAGAAGGCGGCCCTGATGGAGCAGCCGTTCTATGCCGATCAGAGCAAGTCTGTGGCTCAGTATCTGGCTGAAAACGCCAAGGGCACGAAGATCGTCAGCTTCGTCTACCTTGCCGTCGGCCAGGGCGCATAAACCGGCTCAATCTAAAGTCGGATCGATCGAGTTCTCCCAACGAATAATGTGCCAAAAATTTGGCACATCGGATGAAATCCGCGATACACTCCAGCCATGATGTTGGCCGCGGCCGCTTTGTTTGCCTTCCCTCCGGCGCAGACCTTCGATGGAACCGCCAGAACGCCGGCAAAGGTTGCGTTCACCCAGGAGGTCGGAGGCGACGAGGTCGACCTATTCATCCTTCGACCCCGGCTGCGGCCGGTACGCGTTTTCAGGGGCGGACGCCAGCCCCAGTGGTCACCCAGCGGCCGTTATCTCGCCTTTTACGCCAAGGACGGGATCTGGGCCTACGACGAGCGCCAAGGAACATCCAAACGGCTCGTCCCGCTCGAGGAAACGCCGTTCTACAGGAGCTTTGACTGGAGCCCGGACAGTCGTTTCATCCTGTACGAGAAGGCAACACCCGTCTATGGGCTCTACGCCTACGACCTCGCGAAGCGAGAGTCCCGAAGGCTGACCCGCGGCACCACCC
>DATJYD010000484.1:0-3756 GCA_035499755.1 Fimbriimonadaceae bacterium | reverse complement strand
AGGTCAGATTCTTCCCGCGCCGCTCCAGGTTGCCCGTCCGCCTTCCTTCCTTTGAGGCCGCCGCGCGGAGGCTGCTAGATTGGAGCGCTCGCCGTGACCGCCGCCTCGCAGGACGCCTCTTCTTCTGGTGTGCGCGCCATCCCCACCTCGCCGCTGGCGGCCGGGGCAGCGGCGCTGCGCCGGTTCTGGCGGCCGTTCCTGCTGATCCAGGCGGCCGCGGCCGGGCTGGCGCTCGCTTACCGCGCCAGCCCGGCCTTCCGCGCCGCCTGCGCGACGGCGGCCGGCTGGAAGGTGGCGGGCGGCCTGCCGTTCGCCGCCGCCACGGGCGCGTTCGCGGGCGGCATCCTGCCCGAGCTCGCCAAGCTGATGACCGACCGTGGCCGCTCGCGCGAGCCCGGCCGCGCCGGCGCCGTGCTCTTCAACATCGCCTTCTTCGCCTTCAACGGGATGGTGATCGACCTGCTCTACCGCGGCGAGGCCGTGCTGTTCGGGCGCGACGCCAGCGTCCGGACCGTCATCGAGAAGGTCGCGTTCGACCAGTTCGTCTTCACACCGTCGTGGTCGGCCCTGATCGTGACGCTGTTCCTCTGGCGGGCGCGCGGCTTCTCGTTCGCCGCCGTGCGCCCCGAGCTGCGCTCCGGCTTCTACCGCGCCCGTGTCGTACCGCTCTTGATCCCGAACTTCCTGTTCTGGATCCCGATGGTGTCGATCGTCTACGCGCTTCCGGTTCCGTTACAGTTTCTGCTGTTCATTCCGGCGCTCGCCGCCTGGAGCCTGATCATGGTCTTCATCGCCAGCCGCTGACCTAGGGGCAAATGCCCTTCAGTTAAGCGCCAGGACGCGGGGACGCCAGGGCTCTGGAGCTGCTTCCTGGCGTCTCCGGCGTCCTGGCGCTTAACGTTCTGGGGTTCGGATGTCTTCCTCACACAGCCGCGTGTTAACTGAACGGCATGTGCGCCAGGCGAAGCCTGGGCGAGGAGGATGAGATGGATGGCTGAAACCTCGCGATGAGACCCCGCAGGACAAGCCTGCCCGGGCAAGGCTGGCCACCACCCGGAACCGAGTGTTGCGTGGCCCGAGGGCGACCTCGGCTGCGAAGCGTACACAGGAAGGAAACGAGCCGCGTGATCGAGCTTCGAAAGCGCAGTCGCGGGAGCCGACGCCGTATGCTGAAGCGGCGGCAATACCGAGGTGCCGAACGGCCTGGCACGGAGGTCCCACCGGAGTCATAGGAGCGCGGCGCGTCTCCAAGGGTCTCCCAGGAACCTGGGAGGTCCCGTTATCTCCAGCGAGATCCGGTGGACGCCGGTCAACAGTCCAAGGCTCGTCGGCGCTGCGCCAAGCGCAGGCGGGAGCGAAGAAGTGGCGCACGCTGGTACCGCCAAGCGAAGGCAACGAAGCGCGGCGGGAGGGATGACGGGACGTCGGAGCTCCTCGTAGTACCGCGGAAGCTGGGGAACCGACCCGAGGGACCCGGCGGAGGGAAGGGGGAGCCGGAACACGGAACCGAAGGAGGGAAAGATGCAGGGAACCCAGAGTCCCTCAATCGTCTCTACGAAACTTCAACGGATAGCGGAAGTGGCGAGGGAAAAGCCGGGGGAGGCGCTCACGGCCCTCGGCCACCATATCGACATCGACTTTCTCAAGGAAGCCTATCGGCGGACCCGCAAGGATGGGGCACCTGGTGTGGACGGACAGACGGCGGAGGAGTACGCGCAGAGACTGGACGAAAACCTTCAGTCGCTGCGCGACCGCTTCAAGTCCGGCACCTACCGAGCGCCGCCAGTCAGGCGGGTGCATATCCCGAAAGGGGACGGGACGAAGACGAGGCCCATCGGCATTCCGACCTTCGAGGACAAGGTCCTGCAAAGGGCGGTGACGATGGTGCTCGAAGCCATCTACGAGCAGGAGTTTCTCGATTGCTCGTATGGCTTTCGGCCCGGCCGGTCGGCACACCAGGCGCTGCAAGCGCTGTGGGACGGGCTGATGAAGATGCACGGTGGCTGGGTGCTGGAGGCGGACATCCAGGGATTCTTCGATTCCTTGGCCCACGGTCATCTCCGGAGCTTCCTCGACCAGAGGGTGCGCGACGGTGTCCTACGCCGCGCGATCGACAAGTGGCTGAAGGCAGGGGTGCTGGAGGAGGGGAGCATCACACGCCCTTCCGATGGCACACCACAGGGTGGTGTCATTTCACCACTGCTGGCCAACGTCTATCTCCACGAGGTGCTCGACAAGTGGTTTGAAGCGGAGGCAAAGCCCCGGCTCAAGGGTCAGGCCTTCGTCATTCGCTACGCAGACGACTTCGTCATCGCATTCTCGGAAGAGATAGACGCGCGCAGGGTGATGGACGTGCTGGCGAAGCGATTCGCGAAGTACGGCCTCGCCCTTCACCCAGAGAAAACCAGGCTGGTGCCGTTTCGCCGGCCCGCGATCCGAAACGACCCGCCTCGCGGCGCCGAGCCGGCAAGCTTCGACTTGCTCGGCTTCACGCACCACTGGGGCAGGTCGCTTCGCGGGAACTGGGTGCTCAAGCGCAAGACCGCCTCCAGCCGCTTCGGGCGGGCCCTCCATCGCGTCGCCGATTGGTGCCGCAGGAACCGCCACCAGAACATCCAGCTCCAGCAACAGCGCCTCACGCAGATGCTCCGCGGGCACTACGGCTACTTCGGAATCATCGGGAACGCCGACGCCCTCAGACGCTTCTTCTACGAGGTCCGATGCTGCTGGCGCCGCTGGCTCGATCGACGGACAGGACGCCACACGATGCAGTGGCCCAGATTCGTCCGGCTGCTGGAGCGGTATCCGCTCCCGTCGCCGGTCGTGGTCCATTGCCTCTACCCCCGCGCAGTAAATCCGTGAGCCGAAGAGCCGGATGCGGGAAATCCGCACGTCCGGATCCGTGGGAGCCCCGGGGACGAAAGTCCCTGGGGCCACCCGACTGCTCCTAGCCCGGCTTTCGGCTGCTGGCCTGGCTTTCGGCTCCCGGCCTGGCTTCTGGCTCCTGGCTTTTGGCTCCTGGCTTTTGGCTTCTGGCCTTTGGCTACTGGCCTTCGCCGCCTTGGAGCTTGGCTTCGTCGGAGCGCTTCAGGATGATGAACTCGACGCGGCGGTTCTTGCTCCAGCACTCTTCGTTGTGCTGGGTGCAGATGGGCTTGGTCTCCCCGTAGCCGTGACTCTTGAGGCGGCTGGGCAAGACGTTGCGCTGCTCCAGCGCCACCCGCACCGAGTGCGCCCGCCGCTCGGTCAGATCCAGGTTGTGGGCGTCGTCACCCCGTTCATCGGCGTGCCCCTGGATCTCTATCAGCTCGATCTGCGGGTTGCCGTTGATCGTCGCCGCGATCGCGTCGAGCAGCGGGAAGGAGATCGGCTTGATCTCGTCCTTGTCGGTCTCGATGTAGATCTTGTCGAGGATCTCCAGCTTGCCTTTGTGGACGATCACCTTCCCCTTGTCGGGGCAGCCGTCGGCGTCCTGGTAGCCGTTGTAGGTCTCCGGCTCGTTGGGACATTTGTCGTTCACGTCCAGGATCCGGTCGTGATCGTTGTCGGGATCGGGGCAGCCGTCCTGGTCCTCGAACCCGTCCTTGTCCTCGGGATCGTTCGGACAGAGGTCGTTCTTGTCGGGGATGCCGTCCTTGTCGTTGTCGGGATCGGGGCAGCCGTCGGCGTCCTCGAAGTCGTCGAAGTCCTCGGGATCGTCGGGGCACTGGTCGACGTCGTCCTTGTAGCCGTCGCCGTCGCGGTCGCCGATCGACG
>DATJYD010000483.1:0-2214 GCA_035499755.1 Fimbriimonadaceae bacterium | reverse complement strand
GCGACGGGCGTCTTCGACCGCGCCGAGCGAGCAGCATCCGGCGTGCCTGGGATCGGTCTGGCTCTCCTGCCAGATCTGCATCGTGAGGCCGACTACGTCGTAGCCGCGACGCTTCATGATAGCGGCCGCGACGCTGCTGTCGACCCCTCCGCTCATCGCGACGAGAACGGTTCTCCGGGTGGCGCTCACGGGGTGGGTTGAGCCTTGGGAAGTACGCTAACCATGCTTGTAGAACTGGGTGTAGGGCGCCTGATTCAGCTCGTCCCAGATCGTCCCGATCGGACAGAGCCGGACTCCGGGCACTCCTTTCGCATAGACGAAGAACGTCGGCGTCTGGTGGATTCCCAGCTTCGTTCCATCGTCGATATCTTCCTTCATCCGGCGGAAGGCGGGATCCTCCTTGCTGAGGCGACTGATTCGATCTGCGATCGCATTCGGGTCGAGCCCGACACTCTGGGCGACGTCGAGGATAGGCTGGGTGTCGGTAACCCCTTCCCTTGGCTGGGCGTACATCGCGTCGACGAACTGCCAGAAGAGGCCCTTCTCGGCGGCAATCTCGGCGGCAACGGCGGCGGGCGGAGACTCTTCGTGGCCCTTGACGCCGACAAGCGGGTATTCGCGAAATACGTATCGCACCGCGCCCGGATGAAGCCCGATGAACTCGTGGACCTTCGAATACTCGAACTGGCAGGATGGGCAAAGGAGGTCGCCGAATTCGATGATGGTGATGGGAGCGTTCGGATCGCCATAAATGTGAGCGTTCGGGGGGATGAAGGTCGTGAGCGGCGTATCCTTCTCGCTGATCACGACATCGAGCCCTCTCGCCTCCTTGACGATGCCGTCTGAGAAGATGCCGAGCGCCAAGGCCGTCGCCAAGCTGCAAATCGCGATGAAAACGGCATTCGACAGCTTCGGCGGTTCATCCTCGGCGGAGACTCGATCCGTTCCGACCTGCAGCAGCCCGGCATGGACCACGAGGAGAAGAACCATGATGACCGCCGAGGAGAGGCACCACGGGCAAGTCGCTTGGATTCTGACCACGGAGTAAAACGTCAGAACCATGCTCGCCAAAGCCCCAAGCGCGCTCGCGATGAATCCAAGCAGGAGCGGAACGCGATCTCCGGAGCGCGCCATTCGCCACAGCGAAAGAGCAGTGAGAAGGATGTAGGCGATGAGACCCACATAGGCATTCGGAATGCCAAGGGCGTGAGAACTTGGATCCCGCGCCACCTGATCGCAACCATGGCTTGCCCCGCAGGGAATCTCGTAGCGGTAATAGGCGCCGACGGACAGGACGCCGGAAACGAACAGTCCGGCAAACGAGAGAGCTAGCGATGCCCGGTTCAAGGCGAGGGCTTTCACGGACGGATTATACAAGCAGAGGGCTGCTTAGGTTCCCGCCGCCGGCAGGGGGATGAGGGCCGAAGGCAGATGGGTTGAAGCCCCGAGACTGAGCTTCGGGATTGAAGTCGGCTATCATCTCTCCATCCGCCGCCGCCGGTTGGCGGAATCGCCCAACGCCGATGCCCCATTCGCCAGCCTCCAAGTCCGCAAGAGGGACGTATCATGTCCAGACGTGGGGCTGCCAGATGAACGAGGAGGACTCGGAGCAGATGGCGCTCCGCTTGGAGAGCATTGGCTATTCGCGGGCCACGAGCCTGGATGAAGCCGAAGTTGTTCTCTTGAACACCTGTTCGGTGAGGAAGAAGCCTGAGGACAAGGCGTTTTCCTTCCTCGGTGAGCTGGCGCCGCTCAAGGCCGCAAACCCCAAAATGGTCCTGGGGGTCTGCGGGTGCATGGCCCAGCTTCGAGCCGACGAGATCCGGAGACGCGCGCCCCATGTGGACTTCGTCGTCGGAACCGGCCAGATCGCTCAGATTCCCGGGCTCGTGGAAGAGGCGCTGACGCAAAGGCGCTTTCGAAAGCGCCTGGAACTACCTGAGAGGAAAGGCGCGATCGTCGAGGACGTCCCGATTCGGGCGGTCGGGCGTGATGCGAAGCTCAAGGCCTTCGTGCCGATCCAATACGGCTGCGATAAGTTCTGCACCTTCTGCATCGTTCCGACCACGCGCGGTCGCGAGCGGTCCCGGCCCACGGAAGACATTCTGGAAGAGGTGGCGAAGCTCGCCTCGAACGGAACCCGCGAGGTGACCCTGCTCGGCCAGACCGTGAACTCATACGGCAAGAACCTCTTGGAGGGCCGGGTTCCGTTCA
>DATJYD010000482.1:0-2575 GCA_035499755.1 Fimbriimonadaceae bacterium | reverse complement strand
GGGGTCGCCGGAGCGACCACCGGGCTAAGCTCTGAGACCGCTTCGCGGTCGCCGACGGGCAGCACCTAGTTCCAGGGCCGTTGGCCCGGCCGTTGGCCTGGGTTGGGATCGGTCGGCCCTTCGGGCCTAACCCTGCGGTCTGCCCATTCGGGTAGTAGATTCTGCGACCCCTGCGGGGTCGGGCTGTGGAACGGCGTTGTCCCGGGGTCGCCGGAGCGACCACCGGGCTAAGTTCTGGGACCGCTTCGCGGTCGCCGACGGGCAGCACCTAGTTCCAGGCCGTTGGCCTGGGTTGGGATCGGTCGGCCCTTCCGGCCCAACCCTGCGGTCTGCCCGTTCGGGTGGTGGATTCTGCGACCCCTGCGGGGTCGGGCTGTTAAACGGCGTTGTCCCGGGGTCGCCGGAGCGACCACCGGGCTAAGCTCTGGGACCGCTTCGCGGTCGCTGACGGGCAGCACCTAGTCCCAGGCCGTTGGCCCGGCCGTTGGCTCAGCTATCTTCAGAAGTGGCCTCGTCCTCGTGGTCCTCGTCGGGGACCGGCGGCTTCTCCTTGACGTGCAGATCCTCCCAGCGCGCCTCGAGGAGCTTCGCGAGTGCGGCTTCGGCTTCCGCCACGGTGGGGGCGCGTGCCGCCAAGGGTCCGCGGCGGGCTTCGTAATCCCCGTCCGGCAGGGGTGTGATTCTCGTTGTCGATGCAGTATCGATCGCCATCGCAGTTTCTCCCATCAATGTTGCGTACGCATGCGAGCCGCACCCTTGGCGCCTCTGTCCCGACGCCTCGTTCCGATCGCGCGGCAAAGATCGAGGGCCTGTTCCGGCGAGCCCTTGGTCGAGACGTCGTCGACCGAAATCACGCCGACCGGCCGGCCGTTTCGCCCTTCCACAATCAGACGTGAAACGCCTTCACGGCTCATGAGCTGAATCGCCTCGTCGAGCTCCCCGTCCACCGGCACGGAAAAGTAGCGCTCCGACATCGCTTGGACGACCGGCGTCCACCGCGCTCCGGCGGCATCGGCGAGGATGCGTACCGCGAGGTCGCGGTCCGTGACGACGCCGGCCACGCGCTCTCCCACCATGACCGGCACGATGCCGACGTGGAAGAGCTTCATGACCTTCGCGGCGTCGGAAGCGGAAGCTCCGATGTCCACCGTCTCGATGCCCGAAGTCATCACATCCGCGACTTTCATCTTAGATTCCTCGCCCGGGGCTCGCTTGAAGAGATCCCATCGCATCCAGAGATTAGATCAAGAAACCCGCCCTCTTGTTTACGGTTCTGCGGGACGGATCTCTGAACCTCACTCATTATCCGGCAACCGGCAATCCAAGCAATCTCTCGCTGGTGAATAGACCCCCGTAGAGGATAGACTCCATCTTTGCGGGCAGCGTGGCCCCATAACGCGACAAATGCTCGCCCTCCGGCGCTCCGGACTGCTGCGAGCGAAGGAGAACAAACGCTGTGAAGAGGATTGGAATCCTCACCGGAGGAGGCGACGTCCCGGGCCTGAACGCCTGTATCAAGGCCGCCGTGTTTCATGTGACCGAAGGGGGAGGCGAAATGGTCGGCCTCCGACGGGGCTGGGGCGGGCTCCTCAACTACAATCCCGACGACCCCGATTCCGCGAAGGAATGGACGATTCCGCTGGATCGGTTCAACACGAGAACGATCGACCGCTACGGCGGCACGTTCCTGCACACGTCGCGGACTCAGCCGAGCAAGGTGAAGGCGAGCGCCACGCCCGCGTTCTTGCTCGATCCAAAGCAGCCGCCGAAGGATCCCGACGAGATTCTCGACTTCACGCCCCACGTCCTGAAGGTTATCGAGAAGCTCAAGCTCGACGCCCTGATAACGATCGGCGGGGACGACACCCTGAGCTACTCCCACCGATTGCACACCGAGGGCTTCCCGGTCGTGGCGATCCCGAAGACGATGGACAACGACGTTTACGGGACCGACTATTGCATCGGCTTTTCCACCGCGGTCAGCCGAAGCGTCGATTTCATCACCGCGCTGCGCACGGCGGCGGGATCGCACGAACGGATCTGTATCGTCGAGCTTTTCGGCCGGAACTCGGGCGAGACCTCCCTCATCTCGGCGTATCTCGCCGGGGTCGACCGGGCCATTATTTCGGAGGTCCACTTCGACCCCGAAAAGCTCGCCGCGATGCTGGTCGAGGACAAGAAGCGCAACCCAAGCCACTACGCGATCATGACGATCTCTGAAGGAGCGCAAATGGTCGGTGGCAAGATCATCGAGTACGGCCAGGCGGACGCCTACGGCCATAAGAAGCTCGGCGGAATCGGCTCCATCACCGGCGATGCGATCAAGCAACTGACCAAGCAGAACATCATTTACCAGCAGGTTGCCTATCTGATGCGCAGCGGCGAGCCCGACGCGCTCGACCGCATGGTCGCGATCAGCTACGCCAACCTCGCTTCGGACGCGATCCTGAAGGGCCAGTCCGGCCTGATGTCGGCCCTGCGCAACGGGCGTTACACGATGGTGCCGGTGGAGACCATCATGGAAGGCACCAAGCGAGTGGACGTCGATCAGCTCTACGACTCCGCGAACTACCGG
>DATJYD010000481.1:0-3971 GCA_035499755.1 Fimbriimonadaceae bacterium | reverse complement strand
GTTCCGGTTCTGCGCGCCGGCCTTGGCATGCTGGAGCCGGCGGTACAGCTTTTCCCCGATGTCGCCGTCGGCTACATCGGCCTTGAACGGCATGAAGCCACCGCCATCGCCCACAGCTACTACAGCAAGCTGCCGAACCTGGAGGGCAAGTACACGCTTTGCCTCGATCCGATGCTGGCAACCGGCGGCTCGGCATCCCAGGCGATCAGTCTGATCAAGCTGCACAAGCCCGCGAGAGCTGTCATGGTGAGTATCGTCGCCGCCCCCGACGGAATCGCCCGCCTTGAGGAGTCCCACCCCGACGTTCTCATCGTCACCGCGGCCAAAGACCGCTGCCTGAACGACCGCAAGTACATCGTGCCGGGCCTCGGCGACTTTGGAGACCGCCTCTACGGAACGTTCTGAATCTTCACGTTTCTCCAACCCGTCTGGATAGTCGCAAAGGGCAAACGCGTGCGGCGTTGCCTTGGAGGAGGGGTCTCATGCAAGTTCCACCTGAACAACCGATCGGTCCGGGAGGGTATCCGCGGCCGGTCAACTACAACGCGCCCGAGAGGTTCGTGGCCGACTTGGTCCTCGGCATCCTGCTTATCATCGGCTCGATCTGCGGCGGGTTCCTGGCTCTCGGCATGACCGTGCTGGGAGGGGTCACCACCGCCATCGGTGGGGCGGCTGCCTCTCAGCCTGGCGGACTGCAAACGGCCGGGGTAGGCACCGGAGTCATGGTCGTTGGCATCCTCATTCTGCTCGCCTGCATCGGTCAGCTTGTCGGCGCGATCTGGATGCTTCAGAGCCTGGAGAAGGGGTTGCGCATGGTGATGGTGATCGGCATCGCGGGCCTGGTCTTGAATATCGTTCTAGGCGTGATGCTGGGGCATTTCAACTTCGTTGGAGCCGGCGTCGGGCTGCTTTATCCGATCTACTGCGGTCTTCGGCTATCAGGCAATCTTGGGCCAAAGCCCGTCACCTAGAGGCTCGGGCCGGCGGCGAACGCCGGCCTCCTTTGATTCCGGGCGGTACAATCTCTCGTCAGAGTGAATCCCCCTTTCCCGTGGCACGGGCGTCCCGCCCGTGGTCTTCATGACCGTCCCGGTCATGGAGGAAGGACTTGAAGGTCCTCGTCATCGGTTCAGGCCCAATCGTCATCGGGCAAGCCGCGGAGTTCGACTATGCCGGCACGCAGGCCTGCAAGGCGTTGCGCGAAGAGGGCCACGAGGTCGTCCTCATCAACTCCAATCCGGCCACGATCATGACGGATCCCGGGGTCAGCGATGCCCTCTACATCGAGCCGCTCACCCTCGACTTCTGCACGCGGGTGATTGCCCGTGAGCGCCCGGAGGCGCTGCTTCCCACCCTCGGAGGTCAGACCGGCCTCAACCTCGCAACCCAACTGAGCGAGGCGGGGGTGCTGGAGCGTTACGAAGTGCGGCTCCTCGGAACGCCCTTGTCCGCGATCCGAAAGGCAGAGGACCGCGAGCAGTTTCGCAGCCTGATGCGCGAGATCAAGGAACCGGTGCCCGAAAGCTGGATCATCGAGAATCCCGAGCAGCTTCAGGAAGCGCTCGACGTCGTTCCCTACCCGTGCATTATCCGGCCCGCCTATACGCTTGGAGGCACCGGAGGGGGCGTCGCCCACACGAGAGAGGAGCTTTGGGAGATCGGCAACAAGGGACTCAAGCTCTCCATGCGCAGCCAGATCATGGTCGAGCGCTCTCTCCTCGGCTGGAAAGAGATCGAATACGAGGTGATGCGGGACAAGGCCGGCAACACGATTACCGTCTGCAACATGGAGAACCTCGATCCGATGGGCGTGCACACCGGCGACTCGATCGTCGTCGCGCCTAGCCAGACGCTCAGCGACATCGAGTACCACATGATGCGCGCGGCCTCCTTGAAGATCATCAACGCGCTCGGGATCGAGGGCGGCTGCAATATCCAAATGGCCTTGAATCCCGAGGGCTTCGACTACTACATCATCGAGGTCAATCCCCGCGTCTCCCGCTCCTCCGCGCTGGCGTCGAAGGCCACCGGCTATCCGATCGCTCGCGTCGCCGCCAAGATCGCCGTCGGCCGGACTCTCGACGAGATCGACAACCAGGTCACAGGCACGACCCGGGCCTGTTTCGAGCCGGCTCTCGACTACTGCGTGGTCAAGATTCCACGCTGGCCGTTCGACAAGTTCGCCTCCGGCGACCGCTCGCTCTTCACCCAGATGAAAGCGACCGGCGAGGTGATGGCGATCGACCGCTCTTTCGAAGCGGCCCTGATGAAGGCGATACGGGGCTTGGAGATCAAGCAAAAGGACCTGCGACACGCAAGATTCCAAGGTGGCATGGCCGGCCCGGCCATGGGTATGACGCTCGGCCCGAGCGTCGATTCCGGCAGCAGAAAAAAGGCGTCGGCAAGCCCGGCAAACTTCGACAATCCAATCGAGAAACGCCAAGGTGCGAACCTGCCGCACTGGACTCAAGAGGGTGGGATCTATCACGTCGTATACCGGCTTGCAGACGCGGTACCCGCCGACGTTGCCGAACAATGGAAAGAGCAGCGCGAGTATTTGGACAAAGCCAGATCCCATGGCACGCTGACGCAAAGGGAGATCCTGCAGGCTGAGAGGCTTCGGTCTGACAAAGTCGCAAGCTACCTGGATGCAGGGCACGGGAGCTGCCTTCTACGCGAGCCGTCGGCCGCTCTGATCGTGAAGGAGAACTTGCAGCGCTTCGACGCCGAGCGCTACCACGTCCACGCTTGGGCCATCATGCCGAATCACGTTCATGTCGTCGTTGAACCTCTGCCGGGGCATGACCTCTCGTCGATCCTCCACTCTTGGAAATCCTTCACTTCGAAGGCAATTAATAAAGTAATGGGAAGATCTGGCGAGCTTTGGCTGAGTGAATCCTACGACCACCTGATCCGGGACGAAGCGGACTACGACCACGCGGTGCGTTACGTCTTGGAAAACCCGTCGAAGGCGGGTTTACGCGACTGGCCCTGGGTGGGACATCGGCGAGCCGCCGATGATACGCATGGCCGGGCCGGCCATGTCACTTCAGACGCCGCCCTGGAAGATGCCGTCCGCAAACCCACCGACGAGCGGCTCTGGGCGCTCGCTGAGGCCCTTCGCCGAGGCTGGAGCGTGGATGAAGTCAACCGCCTCAGCCGCGTCGACAAGTGGTTCCTGCGCAAGATCAAGCGCCTTGTCGAGATCGAACAGGGCCTGATCGCGGTCAAGGACGATCCCGGGGGGATCCCAGCCGCGGTTCAGGAGGCGTTCCTGGAAGGCTATCCGTCGAAGACGATTCAGGATCTCCTCGAAGTGACCGAGTCGGAACTGAGCTCCGCGCGCAAGCTGCTTCGGGAGGGAGGGGAGGGGTCGGAGGTCTATGCGGCGGTTCTGGCCCAAAGGGACCTCGCCCTGGAAGCCTTCCAAAGCCGGGACTCGGGCGCGCTTGGCCCTGACTCCAACCCGCGCCTTGTCGCCGCCTTGGCCATCGAGAAGTTGAAGGTCCAGCCCGTGTTCAAGATGGTCGACACGTGCGCGGGCGAGTTCGAGTCGCGCACCCCGTACTACTACGGCACCTTCGACCAGGAAGACGACGCCGCCTCCTGACGGCGATCATTCCCGTGCCGGGGGCTTTCAGCCCCCACTGGAGCGAAGCTCCACCCTCTGCGGCCTCGGGGTCTTGGCTTGACCTGCGGTCGAGCGGCGGTTGGAAACCGCCGGCACGGGGAGAAACGTGTGGGACTGCTATAGTTGGGCCATGCGCTGGCTCATTCCCTTGCTACTCGTCTCCTTCGCCCACGCCCAGGAGATCAATGTTCGGGATTTCGGCGCGAAAGGCGACGGCGTCACGCTTGATACTGCGGCGGTTCAGTCGGCGATTGACGCGGCCAACAAAGATCAAGGCGGCATCGTCCTCGTGCCGGCCGGTGTGTTCGTCATCGGCACGGTCGAATTGAAGAGCAACGTG
>DATJYD010000480.1:0-5338 GCA_035499755.1 Fimbriimonadaceae bacterium | reverse complement strand
CTCGGCGTCACGGTCCCGAATTTCGTGCTGCTGCCCGTTCTGGTTTACTTCTTCGCCAACCGAATGGAGGCCCTCCCGGGCGACTGGCTTTCGGGAAATAGCGAGTGGCTGCCGCTCCAATTCCGGATCCTCCCCGTGATCGTCCTCGCCGCGAGGCCGATGGCTCAGTTGACCCGGCTGACCCGCGCGAGCATGATCGACACCATGCAGCAGGAGTTCATCAAGACGGCGACCGCGAAGGGCGTGCCGCCGATGAGGCTGATCTTCAAGCATTCGTTGCGGAATGCGATCCTGCCGGTAATCAGCGCGATCGGCGTCAACTTCGGCTATCTGCTCACCGGCTCCTTTGTGGTCGAGCGGGCCTACTCGACGCCTGGACTGGGCAGCCTGGGCATCGAGGCGATCAACCAGCGCAACACCCCGGTCATTCAGGCGACCGTTCTCGTCACCGGCGCCCTGTTCATCTTGATCAACCTCCTCGTCGATCTTCTCCTGCCACTCATCGATCCGCGGATCCGGGAGGCTCAGGTTTGAAGAAGAGCCAGTACATTCTGCTCTGGGTCGGCGTCGTTTACCTGCTCGGACTCGTCGTTTTCTCCTTCGTCGGTCCCAAGCTCCACGATCCCACCGAGACGGCGACGCCGCAGTGGGTTTATGACTCGCTGGAAAAGAAGTCGGAGATGCACTCGACCTTTCTCCCGGTGAGCCGCCGGCATTGGCTCGGTACCGATCAGGGCGGTCGGGACGAATTCGCCCGGCTCGCAAAGGGAGCTCAGAATTCGCTGATAATCGGGATCGTGGTCGAGACGATCACGCTGGTTCTCGGCGTGCTCATGGCCGTGCTCGGGGTCTTTGCGCCTCAGTGGATCGCTTATCCCCTCATGCGATTCACGGACGCGATGTTCGCCTTTCCCGACATCCTGCTCGCCATCCTCCTGATCGGCGTGATTCAGGGGCGGCAGCTTCCCGCGGACAGCATTTGGGCGAACCTCTTCGAGCAGGGGTTCATCCCCGTAATCGTCGCTCTTTCGATCACCGCCTGGCCTGGTCTGACGCGGATCGTAAGAGGCCAGCTTGCTTCCCTGAAGGACCGCGAGTTCGTGGTCGCGGCGAAGGCCAACGGCGCGCCCACCTCCTACGTGGTGATCAAGCACATCTTGCCCCAGCTCTGGGGGATTCTCCTCGCGATCTGCATGGTCGATCTCGCCGGTGTTATCCTCGCGGAGAGCACCCTCAGCTTCATCGGGATCGGCGTTCGGCCGCCGTACCCAAGTTGGGGAAATATGATCGACATGGCCCGGCAGGACATGAACTCCCATCCCGCTCTCCTCTTCTATCCCTGCGTGATCCTGAGCCTGACCATCTTCGCCCTCAACTTCGTGGGGGACGGCCTCCGGACCCTGACCGATCCGAAGACGAAGTAAGGGAACGGCGCTCTCCGACTCCTCCGCCCAGCCGGGCGATTGAAGAGCGAAGCTCCTTGGAGTGCGCCGGCCCGGCGGCGCTTGGGAACTGCGCGACCTGTCGCATTGGGGGCCCGCAGGTCCGATCCTCATGTACAATTAAGCCATGGCGCTCCGCAAGCTGGATGAAATCAAACGGGCGGCAGATGCCCTGACCAACGAAGAACAACTGGATCTCGCCCAGTATCTGATTCGGCATGTGCGTGATTCGGCTTCGCAAAAGGAACCCAGAGTCAGTGACAGACTCGACGAAATGGCCGCCCAAGCGCGAAAGGAGCACCGCGAAGGACGCACCCGGAAGTTTCCAGAGTGAGATACTTCGCGACGACGACCTTCGCGCCCGAACAGAAAGTGATGACACCCCCAAACAGTGAGCCCGCCCCTCCGGTCACCCGATGGGCAGGCTCACTTTTGAGTTCGAAAGGCCCTCGGGCCTAGATGTCCGCCTTCAAGCCCTGCGCCATGTGAATCTCCTTGGCGAAGTTCACCGTCCAGGCGACGCGATGGGTGACGGAGTCGATAATGCCCTCCGCGCTGGGGTGGCCGTTGCCTGAGCCCTTGACCCCGCCGAACGGGAGATGGACCTCCGCGCCGATCGAAGGCAGGTTGACGTAGCCGAGGCCGAAGTCCGCATGATCGCGCACCCAGCGCCACTTGCGCATGTCCTCGGTGATGACGGCCATCGCGAGGCCGAAGTCGGTGTCGTTATGAACCTCGACGGCTTCCTCGATTCCATCCACGCCGATGACCGCGACGTGGGGGCTGAAAGCCTCCTCGCGCAGACAGAACGTGTTCTTCTTGTAGGATTCGAACCGGTACAGGAACGGATCGACGAAGTGGCCGCAGGCGTGCTCGGGATCCTCGAGAACCTGTCCGTTCACGAGCACTTCGCCGCCTTCCTCGATCGCCTTCCGGTTGTGCATCGACCACTTCTCGACGCTCGGCGCGTCGATCAGCGGACCCATGAAGACGTCTTCGTTCAGGCCGTTTCCAACCTTGATCCGCTTCACCTTCTCGACGAGCCGCCTCGTGAACTCGGGCTCGATCTTCTTGTCGACGATGATCCGGCTGGTCGAAACGCAGCGCTGGCCGCTCGTCTTGAAGCCGCCGAGCACGCAGGCGTTCACGGCGAGATCGATGTTCGCGTCGTCCAGCACGATCGTCGCGTTCTTGCCGCCCATCTCCGTCGCCACGAACTTGTGCAGCTCGGCCGCCGCGCTCTGTTGGATGGACTTGCCGACTTCGACCGAACCGGTGAAGAGGATCACGGCCACGTCTTTGTGCTTCACCAGCGGATCGCCGACCGTCCGGCCCGAGCCATGGACGATATTCACGACTCCGGGAGGGAATCCGGCTTCGTGCATGAGCTCGATCAGCTTATGGCCGCAGATCGGGGTCGGGCCGGCCGGCTTGAAAACAACCGTGTTGCCCGCGACGAGGGACGGCAGCATGTGCCACAGGGGAATCGCCGACGGGAAGTTCCAGGGAGTGATGCATGCCACGACGCCCTTCGGCTTGTGGAGGATGAACGAGTCCTTCTCGGGAAGTTCGGAGCTGACCGTAAACCCGTTCGGCATCCGGCCGAGTCCTGCCACGTACTGGGCCATGTGCAGGGCCTCGGTGACGTCCGCGCGGCCCTCGTTGATCGGCTTGCCGCATTCGCGCGTCACAAGCTGCGCCATCTCGGGCAAGTCTCGCTTGATCAACTGGGCGAAATCGTCGATATACTGGGCGCGCTTCACCCAGCTCAGCTCTCGCCAGGATGCGAACGCATGCTTCGCCGCTGCGACGGCATCTTCCACGTCTTGCGCGGAGCCGATCGGGGCGGTTCCGACCACATCTCTCACGTTCGCGGGATTCAGGCTTTCTCGTTCCTGGGCTCCGTTGCGCCATTCACCGTTGATGTAACTTCTAGCCTTAATCGGGGTCATTCATTTGCCTCACTGACGCTGGATTTTACCTTTGGGGACCCCGTCGCGATATGTCGTTAAGACCAGGGACAGATGCTTGGCATTGAGGCGTTAGGGTCCGATCAACGGCCGGATCGGGCCAACAAGCCCCGACTCCATAACGCCCGAACGCCGTAACCCCGATAATCTGAGCGGGTAACCTCAACCGGCTTGAACATGGCCCTATTCAGGCGATTCCTCCTTGTTTTGCTGTCGCTTTCGGCTGTCCTCGGCGCGCGCGCGGCGAGCGTCCGAGCCGATGGCGCCTCGATCTACGTCAACGAGATCGAGGTGATCAAGCTGCGCGTCCCGTCGGGAGGGCGATCGCCGTCCGAGCGGGCCGCTTACCTAGCCCCGATCCTCCAGGACGATCTCGCGGCCGGCGGCCTCAAGGTCGTCAAGGCCGGCCGGAACTTCCGAGTCGTCGTCGGAGGCAAGCCGTGGGCGCTCGTGACTGCCGACGAGGCGAAGGCCTCCGGTTCGACGCCCGAGGGCCTAGCCCAGCAGTGGTGCGCCGCGATCAATTCGGCCCTTGCCCTTCCCGCCTTCAAACTTGCCGAGCACGACCTGAAGATTCCGGCCGCCGGAAAACGCATGATCTCGATGGTCGGGGGTCACGCCCGCGATGTCGTAGTCAGCGTGGCGGACCCCAAGGTGGCGTCCGCGGGACTTACCGGCGCAACTTTGACCGTTCAAGGCGCAGCCCCGGGAACGACTCAGCTGACCCTATCCTACGCTGCCCAAACCGAGACGGTGACCGTCGAAGTCGAGCCGTTGGCGGCCTATCTGCCTCAGACTCTCACCGCCTATGTGACCGGGACGCCCGCTTCCCGGGATACGGTGGTCGGAACGGTCGTCGAGGCCGTCAACAACGATCTGAAATCGGTGGAAGGCGCGCAGGTCAGCTTTACGCCTCCCGCCGGCGTCGAGATCCAAACCGGCGAGAGCCACTCGTTCCTGATTCACGTCAGGGTCGCCGGCCCCGAGTCCTTCCCCTCCGAAGGCTATGTGTCGGTGACGGTCAGGAACACCCCCATCGGCTATCGGGAAGAGGCCGACCTCTGGTATTCGAATGATCCCGAGCCGGTGCCCAAGCCGATGCGGCTCTTTGCCGCCGCGCTTCAGGCGGACAGCCCGGTGAGAATGCTGTACCACCATATCAACAGATCCGGTTCGACGATGATCATGAGCGTGGAGGCGATCAACAACACCGATACCCCCGCACGCGTTCTCATCATCCCCGGAGACGCCGACCCGGCCCAGAACCCGGTCCAGGCCGGCTTCGAGGCGGCCGACCGCTTTGTGCTGGATTGGTCGCGATATTCAGGCGAGATTGTCGACGTGCCACCTTTTTCGATCCTCCCGATATCGCTTCGGAGAATGCATCGCAACGACACGGTTAGCGGGCTCTGCTATCTTCGCCTCCTCGATGGCGGTCCCAAGCAGCTCGTTGTCTGCGCCGAAACGCGCCGGCCCTCCGTTGTCGACCACAAGTGGAAGGCCGCGATGGCGAGTGCGACGCCTTGGCGGGTCGCGGGAACGAAGCCGATCGGCGATCTCGCCTCGGTCCCCCAGCCCGACGCGATCCACATCTATCCCAATCCGTTCAAGCAAGAGAAGGTGACATACAAGGTCGGGGGTCCGTTTGGGTTCGTTCGCATCGGCCAGACGCCGATCGCTCGCCAGGACAACCGGGGATCGCTGGACGGAAACTTCGGAGTCATCTACACGATCGATGCGAGCATCGTGAATCAGACCGCGAGTCCAGCCGACGTCGAGGTCGTCTACGAGGCCAGCGCGGGATATGGAGGCGCTCTGTTCCTGATCGACGGCGCGCTTCGAACCACCCCGCTTCTTCAGCCCAAGGAGGAAACCCGGCTGACGAGGATCCGCCTCGATCCAAATTCGTCGAAAGAGATCCGGATT
>DATJYD010000479.1:0-2775 GCA_035499755.1 Fimbriimonadaceae bacterium | reverse complement strand
CAAGGAGACGATGGGAATCGCAGTTGCCGTACTCGCGTTCGCCGTTCAACCGTTGCTCAGCGCAAGCTCGACCGTCTGGAGGCAGTCGCCACCAACGCCCCAGTGGATCTGGGCTCCGGGCAATCCGATTCCTCCCAAGGTCTTCTTCCGGCGAATCCTCGAACTGCCCAGCGAGCCGAAGTCGGCCGAGCTTTCGATCACTTGCGACAACTCCTATGAGCTCTATGTCGACGGGGTGAGGCTCGCGAACCATGCCTCCTGGTACACGATGCAAAGCGTCGACCTTAAGGGGCGTCTTCACAAAGGCAGAAACGTGCTCGCGGTAGCGGCGGAGAACCTCGACGGGCCGGCCGGGTTGCTTGTGGACGGCATGGTGACGGAGCCGAGCGCATCCGATCACTTCGTGACGGATGGATCCTGGCGGGAGTCCACTCAGTTCGCTCCGGGCTGGACCCGTGTCGGGTTCGACGATTCGGCCTGGGGGGCCCCCGAGGTGCTCGGCCCGGTGGGGATTCAGCCTTGGGGCCATCCCATGCGGGAAGCCGACGCGCTCAACGCGCTGCTCGCGATCAAGCCGGCGAAGCCTCTCCGCGCCGTATACGGCTCGCCCATGTTCCCGGACATCTCCGAGGGCGACGTCTGGCCGAAAGCGCTGACCGGCGAGCATGGCCGATTCGTGAGGATGCCGATCGCGCCGGTGTCGATGGACGCTCGGATCGGTCAGACGATCACGAAGCCGCGCGTGGTGCAGGTCGATTTCGGGCGAGAGATCGCGGGCTGGGTCGAAGTCGAGGTCTCGGGTAAGCAAGCTCCCGATCTGACGATCGACGTCGGCGAGGCGACGACAAAGCAAGGCCCGTTTCCGACCCTCAGCGAGCGCCACGGCGATCGGACCACCTTCTACCTTGTCCCGGCCGGCCAGTTCACCGGATTGCGGTTCGCCTGGATCGATTTCACGAAGGTGCCGACGCCAGTGAAGATCGAGCGCGTGCAGGCGATCTGGCGGATGTGGCCGGCCAATTACGACGGGACGTTCGCATGCAGCGATCCGCTCGTGAACAAGATCTGGCAGATCTGCGCTTACACGGCTCACCTCAATCTCGATCCGGTCGCCTTCAGCGCGATCTTGAGGCCCGAGCGCGGCGACCGGATTCCCTGGATGGGCGACGACCGGGTTACCCACCGGACCGTCCTCAACACGTTCGGCGACTACGAATTGGTGAAGGCGGATCTAGATTCGTTCGTCAAGCCGGGGCAAAAGGAGATCGCTCTCAACGGCATCCCCGGCTACACGCTCGACTGGGTCATCGCGCTCTACGACTATTGGATGTACAGCGGGGACGGCGCGGAGGTTCGCAGGCATCTCCAGGATGTGAAGACGATTCTGGACGGCCTCGACACGGAGGGGACGCCGCCCGGCTGGCTGTTCACTGACTGGGAACCTGGGTTGCAATCCACGAGCGACGAATCGGTCTTGGCGTTCCACTGCAAATACGTGGAGGCGGCGAACCTGGCGGCGACGATGTCGGCGGCTCAATCCGAGCCCGATTTGGCAAGCGGTTTCCGGGCTCTCGCGAAGAAGCGGACGGCCTTTCTCGAACAGCGGGCGGGATGGCCGAACGGGTTGGGTCAGCATGCGCTAACCAACGCACTCCTGGCGGGATTTCGGGCCGACTTTCCTCCGACGATGCCGGGCTACACCTCGACGCCGTACTTCACCTATTACGTGCTGGAGGCGCTTTCCGAAGCCGGGGACGACGAGAAAGCTCTGGATGCGCTTCGGCTGTATTGGGGCGCGATGGTGAAGCTGGGGGCGACTTCGACCTGGGAGTTCTTCCATCCGTGGTGGGCCGATTCACTCAAGCCGCTCCAGCAGCCGCCGGAGGTTCACGATGCGAACATCGGCGACTTTCCGGTCAGCCTTTGCCATCCCTGGTCAAGCGGGGCGGCGGCGTGGCTTTCGGAGCACGTGCTCGGGGTGACGCCGAGCGCGCCCGGGTTCGCGGAGGCGACCATCCGGCCGTTCGTCGGCGAACTGAGCTGGGCGAAGGGAACCGTTCCCACGCCTCACGGGAAGATCGAGGTGTCGTGGAATCGGAAGGGTGGGAAGACGACGCTCGCGGTTCGCTGCCCGAGGGGTGTGAAGGCGACCGTGATGCTAGGGTCGCGCAGCTACCGCTTTTCGGATGGGAAGCGGCACGCGATCGGACCGATCTGGCCGGTCAGGTCGGTCAGCCGCGGATAGGAAGATCCCGTTGAGAAGGAGCTTGAAGGCGCCGTACGACTGGCCGCGGAATGTGATCTCGGGCGAGAAGAGGTAGAGGTGCCCCTTGCCGATCTTCGCGTGGGCGATCGCGGCGGTGTCCTTGAGGTAGGGCTGGCCGAGGGCCCAGCCGCTGCGAAGCGAGTGGTCGGAGTCGTACCAGCCGATCCTGTCGACGCCGTCCCCGGCGAACCAGGCAGGGTCGTTCTCGACCATCACATCCGCGTCGCTCGGCATTCCCCAGGCGATCGGCTGGGTGTTGTCGAGATGGATACGCATGACCGAGCCGGGGATGTAGAACTTCTCTCGCGACAGGGGTTGGCCCTCGTCGTCGACGAGGGCATCCGTGAGATTCAGGCCGAGCAATCGGCCGATCCTCGTCGCCGGGCCGATCGCGAGGATCGTGCCGCCCTGCTCGAGGAACTCCCTGAGCTTCGGAATCGACCCGTCGATGGTCATCGTGCCGAGATGGGAGCGGTATTCCTCGGGAATGGTCGCGGGATCGATCCGGC
>DATJYD010000478.1:0-2305 GCA_035499755.1 Fimbriimonadaceae bacterium | reverse complement strand
CCGGTTCCGGACCGAGTGCAGCGACAAGGCGGACGGCGGACTCAACGGAGTCGAAGGCGACGTTGAGATCGCACCGTACAAGGGAACGAACCCGCTGTTCCTTCACGGGCCGGTCCAAGTCGCCCCCGACCAACGGCATCTCGAATATGCGGACGGGAGGACTTTCTTTTGGCTCGGCGACACCTGGTGGATGGGCCTCGCCAAGCGGCTGCATTGGCCGGACGAGTTCGAGGCGCTCACCGCCGACCGCGTCGCCAAGGGTTTTACGGTCGTCCAGATCGTGGCCGGGCTCTATCCGGATATGTATCCTTTCGATCCGAGGGGCGCGAACGAGGCCGGCTATCCCTGGAGGCCCGGCTGGAACGCCCCGGCCCAACCGAAGGACCCCGCGATTCCCCCTCCCGGCGCGTTTGGCTCGATCGATCCGGCCTATTTCGACCATGCCGACGAGCGGCTTCGCTACCTCGTCGATCACGGCATCTCGCCCTGCATCGTGGGCGCCTGGGGCTATTTCATGCCCTGGATGGGCGTCGACAAGATGGAAAAGCACTGGCGGTATCTCATCGCGCGCTACGGCTCCTGGCCGGTCGTCTGGTGCGCGGCGGGAGAAGCGAACCTGCCCTGGTATCTCGCGCCCGGCTTCGCCTACGACGATCGCGAGCAAGTGCATTCGTGGACCGAGGTTATGCGGTTCATCCGCCGGACCGATCCATTCCATCGCCTCCTCACCGTTCATCCGACCGCGATCAACAAGTACACGTCGAGGCACGCCACCGACGATTCCGGGCTGCTCGACTTCGACATGCTCCAGACGCCGCACGGCGAGCTCGACGCGGCCGAGGTCGCCCTGCAGGCGATGAGGGAATCGGTCGCGGCGAAGCCGGTCATGCCGGTGATCGACGGCGAGGCTTCGTACGAGATGCTCAACGATTCCTTGCCGACCGCCTGGACTCGCGCGATGTTCTGGATCTGCATGACGAACGGCGCGGCCGGACATACCTACGGCGCCAACGGCATCTGGCAGAACAACCGCCCCGGCGATCCTCACGGCGCTTCTCCCCATAGCGGCAACTACGGCTATTCCTCATCTCAGGAGGCGATGCATTTCCCCGGTTCGACCCAGCTTGCAATGGGCAAGCGGCTCTTCGAGAAGTACCCATGGCAGCGGTTCCAGCCTCATCCGGAATGGGTCACCTACCAGACCCACGTTGGGCCAACGCTCGACGGCAGCCGCTGGATCTGGTTTCCGGAGGGCAATCCCGCCCAGGACGCGCCCGTCGGGGCTCGCTGGTTCCGGCGGGAGTTCGAGCTCCCGAGCGGTAATATCCGCGCCGCTCACCTGCTCTTCACCGCCGACGATGAGGCGGTTGCCAGCGTCGATGGCCACGTGGTCGGGGAATCGAGCGACTGGCGGACCGTCCAGCATGCCGATCAGCTTGCGTCCGCCCTTCATCCAGGCGCGAACGTCCTCGCCATCCGGGCTGAGAACCGCGCCGCGGATGTCAAGGAGAATCCAGCCGGCCTCGTCGCGGTTCTGGAGGTCGACTATGACGATGGCACCGTGGTCACGGTGCGGACCGACAACCGGTGGAAGGCTTCGCGCGACGAGCGGGAGTGGACGCCGGCCATGGAACTCGGGGCGTTCGGCGACGGGCCTTGGCACGGGATCGGGGCGGCGGCCGCGGTACCCCCGCAGGCCACCGGGATTCCGGACTCGGTTCGAATCCTGTACATGCTCAGCCCGACGCCGATCGTCGTCCATCGGCTGGGAGGCGCGGGATTCGTTGCATCCTATTTCGATCCCGTAACCGGGCGAACGACGCGGATCGGCAGGGTGGCCGCGGACGCGTCCGGCGACTGGCAGTGCGATCCTCCGGCCGGCTGCGATCACGATTGGGTAGTCGTGCTGGAGCCCGGGCTGTAGCGGTTCACTGAGTTAGTCTGGGCTAGCGGGCGGGGCTCTTTTGGAGAACGCGGATTTGCCCGTCCAACCCGACTTGGGCCGCAAAGGCGCCGGACTCGTCAGGCCAGATCGGCCCTCCCCGGCTCTCGACGCCCGGGTCTTGACCGTCGAGTCGGGCGCGGCGAACGATCGTACCCCCCGCCGCTTCCCGCCAGCCGAAGATCTCCCCGGCCTTGCCGGAGAACCCGGTCGCATGCATCCCGTCGTAGCCGCGCGCGTGCTCGGTCGATTCCTTGCCGAACTTGGCCGCCTCGCCGAGATCGAATGCTGCCGTCCCCGTTGTGATCACAGCGCCATCCGGTTTCCGGTCGGTCAAGGTGACCGCGACATGGATGTGATGCT
>DATJYD010000477.1:0-3035 GCA_035499755.1 Fimbriimonadaceae bacterium | reverse complement strand
CCGGCTGGACCGCGTCACCTTCGGGCCGAACGTTCGAATCCCCGAGCGTCTCGCGGTCCGCATCCCGGTCTGGCGCTACGACCAAGCCCAGCCGCTCACAAGGCAGGGACGCCGGATAGGGTTCGACACCGGGATCGTCGGTTGGGCGACTTTCAAAGTCGACCATCCTCTTCGAACGGAGGAAGTGGACAAGGTCCTGCCCGGCTACGTCCCGCCGGACGGCGCCGCCTCGACCGGTGCGGCGATTCAATCGAAGTAACGGCGCGCTTTCCTCCTGCCCGGATGTTCGTGCCGGACAGGAGGAAAGGGTCTGGACTCAGAACAGACCGGTGATCTTCCCGTCCTCGTCGACGTCGATGTTGAACGCGGCCGGGGTCTTGCCGAGCCCGGGCATCAGCATGATCTCACCGCTCACCGCGACGAGGAAGCCCGCGCCGGCCGATGCCCGCACTTCGCGGACGTTGATCATAAACTCCTCGGGGGCGTTCAGTTTCGTGGCGTCGTCGGTCACGCTGTACTGAGTCTTGGCGATGCAGACCGGGTAGTGGCCCATTCCGTTCTTCTCGATCCACTCGAGATCCTTCTTCGCCTTCTCGGACAGGATGACGCCCGCGCCGCCGTAGGCTCGCTGGACGACCGTCGTCAGCTTCTCGTAGGCCGAGGTTGCTTCGGTGTAGAGCGTGTGGAACGTGCTCGGCTCGTAGGCGGCCTTCGCGACCTCCGCCGCCAGCTTCTCGCAGCCCTTGCCGCCGCTGTTCCAGGGGTCGGCCGAAAGGGCTTGAACCCCCTCCGCTTCCATAATCTTGATCAGCTCTTCGTGCTCTTCCGGACAGTCCTCGGCGCGCCGGTTGACCGCCACGATAACCGGAGGGCCGTAGCTGCGAAGGTGCCGCACGTGCCGCAGCAGGTTGGCGCTCCCCTTCTTCAGATCGCCGCCTCCGTGGTGCATGCAGGAGCGGATCGTCGCGACCAGCACGATCGCGTCCGGGCCGCGCCCGAGCCGCGGCGTCACGATGTTCATGAACTTCTCGGCGCCGAGATCCGAACCGAAGCCGGCTTCCGTAATCGTGAACTCCGCCATGCCGAGTGCGGTCTTGGTTCCGATGATCGAGGAGCAGCCGTGGGCGATGTTCCCGAACGGTCCGCCGTGGACGATCGCCGGCCCGCCTTCCATCGTCTGAACGAGGTTTGGCCGAACCGCCGTCCGGAGCAAAGCCGCCATCGCGCCAACCGTCTTGAGGTCGCGGGCGTAGATCGGCTTGCGGCCGTTGGTCACTCCGACCACGATGTTCCCGATTCGCTCTTTCAATTCGGCCAGGTCGTTGGAGAGGCAGAGGATCGCCATGATCTCGCTCGCCGGCGTGATGACGAAGCCGTCCTGGCGGACGATCCCATTCGCCCGGCCGCCGAGGCCGACCACGATCTCCCGAAGCGAGCGGTCGTTGTTGTCGATCGTCCGCGGCCACATCGGCGATCGCATGTCGATGCCAAGCTCATTGCCGTTCTGAAGGTGCGCGTCGAAGATGGCGGCGAGGAGGTTATGGGCCGCCGTGATGGCGGGGAAGTCTCCCGTGAAGAAGAGGTTGATATCCTCCATCGGGAGGACCTGGCTGTAGCCGCCGCCGCACGCGCCGCCCTTGATTCCGAAGATCGGGCCGAGGGCCGGTTCGCGGGTCGCGGGAATCGCCTTGCGGCCGATCCGGTTCAGGCCCTGGGCGAGGCCGACCGTCACCGTGGTCTTGCCCTCGCCGGCCGGAGTCGGACTCATCGCCGTCACGAGGACGAGCTTGCCGTCCTTGCCTTTCTCGGTAAATCGCTTGATCCCGTCGACGGTGAGCTTGGCCTTGTAGTGGCCGAGTGGCTCGAAATCCGCGGAAGTAAGTCCTGCCGATGTCGCCACCTCGGCAATCTCGCGCAATGTAGCGCTTTGGGCGACGTCCAGGTTTGTCACAATCCGAGTTTGGGTTTCGGCCTCTCCGGGAACCATGATGTTTATCATAGCCCTGGCCTCCGTGTCGACCCGGCCCCGAGCCCTCCGAAGTGCCGCGGTTCGTCAACCCTCCGAAAACGCAATCGTGCGCGCAGATCTCTAAACGGATCGGCCGTCTCGCGTCACCACAAAGCTCGATCCTCGCGACCCTCGCCGTTAAGGTTCTAATAAGGCATGCGTCCCTGAGGGTCGCGACGACAAAGGCGCCGACAGTTTGGACCAGGACGCGTCTCGCTTGCGGTGGCCTCCCAACGGTGTTGGGCAACCGGTCTTCATCTTGACCGTGAACGCAGCTCATGCTCTCCCTCCCAAGAAGACCCCGTGGAGGGCGTTTTTTTCTTCCTCCCTATATAGGCACCCACTTTGGGAGGAAGAAAACTTGAGCCTATGACTGCCGAAAGGAAGGGCCTGGCGACGAAGCCTAACCGCGCCTGCACTTCTTTGGAGACCGACCGATCCCGTGATACAATAATGCTCCTGTTGCATTTGCCGTGAGTGCACGGCAGGAGGGGTCGGTGATTCGTGTTCTTGCGCGACTGAGTTGTTTGTCGGCGGCATCGGCTTTAGTGGCTTTGATGGCTGCCCGGGCCGGTGCTTCGCCGGTCTACGTTTCCGACGCAGGCGATGCCTCGATCAAGCTCTACGATCAATACACGGGCCAATACATGGGCAAGTGGGGGACCGGATTCCTGAAGTTTCCCAACGGAATCGCCTTGGATCGATTGGGCAACCTCTTCGTAGCCGACTTCGAGGCCGGCGTCGTCTTCCGCTTCAACGCCACGACCGGCGCCTACGAGGGCCAGTTCGGCGGCGGATTCCTCAGCAGCCCATACGGGCTCGCCGTCGACGCGAACGAGGTCGTCTACGTCACGAATCCCGGCACGCAGAGCGTCACCCGGTTCAACGGCCTCACCGGCAACTATATGGGGGATATCGCGACCGGCTTCGTCCAGTTCCCGGTCGGACTCGCGATCGGTCCGTCGAACGAGCTGTTCGTGGGCGACTACGATGGCGCCAAGGTCTTACGGTTCGACACCCAAACCGG
>DATJYD010000476.1:0-3051 GCA_035499755.1 Fimbriimonadaceae bacterium | reverse complement strand
GTCGAACTCCATGTCGATGTTCTTGGTGATGGTTTCCTGGCGAAGGAGGCTCTCCGCGACTTCCTTCTTAAGCTGGACCAGGTCGTCCATCTCGTGCTGGGACATCTCTTGCGCGTAGCGGATCCTCGCCTTGTCTAGCTCCTTCTTGCTGACGTAGCCGCTCACGTCGAGATTCGGACACGTCTCCTTGAGCGTCGCGACCACGGGGTCGCGGATGAGGTCGACCGGGATGGCGTCGTCGAGCGGAAGGTTCTGGCCAGTGATCTGGCATTTCACGGTCATCGTCTTCTGGCGGGTGTGGTTCATGGGTGATCGCAGGTGCTTCGCGGGCCGTGGCTCCCTTTCGAAAGGACGAAGCCGTACCGGCCAATGCTCCGGCTTCTTGCCCCCTTGGGGCTAACCGCAGAAGCCCGCAGAAAGGCACAGAACCTGGTTCTCCGGTTTCGGGTTCCCCCGATCGCGGGGCGAGCCCAAGCTGCTCCCATAAGTGAGAATGGCGACGGACGGTTCTCAATCCCGTACGTCATCGACGAACGTCTAACCGGCACGGAGAACCAATCCGCAGATTCGTACGGCGAAGAAAGGTGGGCGTTCGTCTACAATCGAGAGAGGTTCGCGCGCGAGGCGCGTAGACCTTAGAGAGGATCGAGGATTCGGAGGATCAGGGGAGACGCGAGTTTTGAAGGATTAGAGGATTGAAGGATCGTCCAGCTACCCAGTTCTCCAACACCGCCCGCCCAATCCTCGAATCCTTCAATCCCCGATCCTGTTTCCAGTGCCATGGCCGGCCTTGTACCACCACCCCTTCTAGTCCCTGAGTCGGAGGAGACTCGATTTATCACCCAGGGCGACCTGACGAGTACGGGACGCTTAGGCACGGCGGCGCTCGTCGTGACCGACCAGAACGTGCGGCGGTTCGAAAAGACGCCGATCGGCGAGGAGACGCTCGCCACTTACGAGATGGGCGGGCTCGCCAACCCGCGGATCGAGACGCTCGTCGATGCATGCGCCCTTGTCGCCGATTACAACGGCCACCCGGTTGAGCTGCTTCGAGCGAGCGCCAAGCGCGGCCTTCAGCTTGCCGGCGCCGAGAAACGCCTGAAAGCGCTGCTCGATGGCAAGGCCATGCCGGACATCGACGATCAAACACGGCTATGTCCCAAGTGCGGGCGCCCCCTGCCGGAAGACACGAATGTCTGCCTTGGCTGCGCGAGCAAGGGCAAGACGCTCCTGCGGCTGTTCGGATTCACGAGACCTTATCGGCTCCGGGTGGCGCTTGGAGTCGCGCTGACTCTGGGCGGAGCCTTGGTCGACGTGATCCCGCCGATGATCACGCAGCGAGCGGTCGACAACGTCTTCAACAATCCAGCGCATCCCGCCCGGCTGTTCACGCTTTACATCCTCGCCCTCCTGCTTGCGAGAGTGGTAAGCGGGCTCGTCCAGACCGCGCGCGGACGGAATGTGGCATGGCTGAGCGCGAGGATCACGGTCGCGATCCGTCAGACGCTTTTCAACAAGCTCCAGCAGCTTAGCCTCACCTTCTACGACCGGCGCAACGTGGGCTCGATCATGAGCCGCATGACGAACGACACGACGTCCCTGTACGACGTTCTCATCGACGGTATCCCGATCATTCTGCAGCAAGGAACCATGCTGATTCTGATCCCCACGTTCATGCTTCTCATGAACTGGCGGGTCGCGATCTGGACGCTGGTTCCGGTACCGATCGTCATGTTCGGCGTGTACAAGTTCCGTCGGCGGATGATGCGGGTATGGAGCCGGTTCCACCACTCCAATGCCCGGCTCAGCAGCGCGCTCAGCGGCGTCCTTCAGGGCACCAAGGTGGTCAAGGCTTTCCACGGCGAGGAGCGCGAGAAGACTCGGTTTGGGAGAAGGCTCACCGACGTGGCCGGCTACGGCTACCAGGCTGAGTCGAGTTGGGCTACTTTCTTCCCGATGGTTCTCTTCCTCATGTGGATTGGAACCTTCGTCATCTGGATCGTGGGTGGTCGCAGCATCCTCGCCGGAGCGATGACCCTCGGCCAGTTCATGGGAATCTTGGCTTACGCGGCCCAGATGCAACAGCCGATGATGATGCTGCAGCGGATCGTAGACTGGACCTCCCGATCCCTCACCGCCGCCGAGCGAGTCTTCGAAGTCATCGACACGCCTCTGGATATCGAGCAATCGCCGCACGCGGTCTCGATGCCCCATGTGGAAGGCGGGATCACCTTCCGGGACGTGCACTTCAGCTACGACAAGACGCGCGAGGTTCTGCACGGGATCGATCTCGAAATCCAGCCGGGCGAGATGATCGGCGTCGTCGGCTCCTCCGGGGCCGGCAAGTCGACGCTGATCAACCTGCTGCTCCGCTTCTATGATCCGACCCAGGGCGCGATCTCGCTGGACGGCGTGGACCTGCGCAACATCGTTCTCGACGACTTCCGCAAGCAGGTCGGGGTCGTGCTTCAGGAGAGCTACCTCTTCCCCGGCTCGATCAAGGACAACATCGCCTACGGCCGGCCCGATTGCAGCCTGCAGGAAGTGATCGAAGCGGCGAAGGCGGCGAACGCCCACCAGTTTATCGTCAACTTCCCGGACGGCTACGACACGTATGTCGGCGAGCGCGGCCAGCGGCTCTCCGGCGGCGAGAGGCAGCGGATCGCGATCGCCCGCGCGATCCTCCACAATCCGAAGGTGCTCATTCTCGACGAGGCGACGTCCAGCGTCGACACGGAGACCGAGCGGATGATCCAGGAAGCCCTGGAGCGACTGGTCGAGGGCCGCACGACGATCGCGATCGCCCACCGCCTTTCGACCCTGCGCGAGGCGAACCGGCTGATCGTGATGGAGGACGGCAAGATCGTCGAGATCGGCACTCACGACGAGCTTCTGGAGAAGGAAGACGGGGTGTTCAAGCGCCTCGTGGACATGCAGACCCAGATCAACAAGATGTCGGAGAACTACCTGCCGGGCGGCATGCATTTGGAGTCGGCGTAAACCCAAGAACGCCAGTCTCCAAGCAGGCTGTCATTTGAGATTTGAGATTTG
>DATJYD010000475.1:0-4041 GCA_035499755.1 Fimbriimonadaceae bacterium | reverse complement strand
AGCGTTTGGCTCTGACGCCCTTCCTAATATCGAGGGCGACCCATTGCAAAGCAACGGCTTCCCAGGCTCCGACTTGGTGCCTGCTATCCTTGCATCGTGGAGTGGACCGACCGAGAAGTCGAAGGGGCGGACCTGACCCTGCTCCGATGCGAGAAGATGGAGCGGTGCCGGCTTGTTCGATGCGATCTACGCTCGGCGCGGCTGTCCGAATTGCAGACCACAGGCTGCTCTTTTGAGGAGTGCAACTTCTCTGGCGCAAGTCTGTCCTCTTCGAAGCACCGAGGGACCGCATTCCTGAATTGCGATCTCAGCGGCGCCGATCTCTTCGGAGCGGATCTGGAGCATTGCCGCATGGTCGGGTCGATCTTCGCGGACACCGTGCTGACGGCGGCCCGGGTCAAGGGCGGCGATTGGTCGGCCGCCCTATTGCGGATGCAGGACTTGGCCGGCTTCGATCTCACCGAGATGAAGCTCGAGGGCGCCGACCTGTACGGGGCGAACCTGGCCAATTGCGCATTGCGTTTCTCGACGCTCTCCAATGCGAATCTCCAGCACGCCAAGCTGACGGAGGCCGATTTGCGCGGCGCCGATATCTCGGGGGTCGATTTTCGCGGAGTCGAAGTGAAAGGGGCGCGGATGTCTCTCGATCAGGCCGTCGCTTTCGCGATCAGCTATGGCGTGGTCGTCGAGTAGAACCGCCTTAGTTTGGGCCGACGCCGAGCTCGAATCGGCTTAGCTGAAGGGCCTCGACGGCTTCGCGGGCTTTGGTGTCGTCGATCGGGTCGGCGAGCCCTTCGCAGCAGGCTTCGATGATTCCGCACCGTTCGCACCGGAAGTGGGACCGCTCTTCACGAATGGATTGGCCACACTTCGGACAACGAGACTCGCATACTCGAATCATTTCCCCTCCAGGCGCGGATAGGATACATAACCCCAATGGATATGTAAAGACCCATGCTATTTATTCCGCAATTCTGGAGTGCATCCCGGGGGATTACTTTCACGCGATGTACGCCATTTGGGATTGCCGGATCGGATCCGACCGATCTGACCGATCGACAGCTCAACCCTCAGGCCCGGATTCCTCAGCGGCTGCTTCCTCCTTGACCTCCTCTGGGCTCTGCACCGGCTCACCTTCCCAGCGAGTCGGCAAGACCTTGGCGTCGAGACCCTGCTCCAGCAGATACCGCACGACCGCCTGAGAATAGCCGTGCGTCGCCCAGACCCGTTCAGCGCCGGTGGATCGGATCGCCGTCATCAGAGACGGCCAGTCGACATGGTCGCTGAGGACGAAGCCTCGATCGACGGCAAGGCGGCGGCGGAAACCGCGGATGGCCATCCAGCCGCTCATGAACGCGGTGGAGTGATCGCCGAACCGGCGAAGCCATGGGGTTCCGTTCGCGCTGGGAGGAGCGATGATGATCGCCTTGGACCAATCGAAGCCCTTGCCGACTTCCCACGCCTGGCGGAACGGCGGGAGTTCGATGCCGGTCTGCCGGTAGGCGTCGGCCACTCGGCGCACGGCGCCATGAAGGAAGATCGGGCCTACGGTGGGATCGAGCCCGGCGAGAGCGCGCTGGGATTTGCCGAGCGCATAGCCCATGAGCAGGGAAGCCTTGCCCTCCTCCTGATTGCCCTGCCACCAGCGGTGAATCTCTTCGAAAACCTCCGACTGCGGCAGCCAGCGATAGATGGGAAGCCCGAAAGTGCTCTCGGTCACAAACAGGTGGCACGGGAGAGGTTCGTAGGCCGAGCATGTCGGGTCGGGGTCGGTCTTGTAGTCGCCGGTAACGACCGCGACTTCGCCTCGGTGCTCGAGCCGAACCTGTGCCGAGCCGAGCACGTGCCCGGCCGGATGGAGGCTAACCCGCACGCCCCCGATGTGCATCGCTTCGCCGTACTCGACCGTGTCGATCCGCATTTCCGGCCCGAGCCTGAGCCGCAGAACTCTCTCTCCCTCGCGGCTGCAGAGATAGCGCCTCATCCCCCAGCGAGCATGGTCGGAGTGGGCGTGTGTGATGATCGCCCGATCGACCGGCTTCCAGGGATCGATGTGGAAGTCGCCATGGGGGCAATAGAGCCCGCAATCGCTGAGGGTAAGAAGTTCGGTTGGCAAGGTCCCGCTCTCAACGGAGTTTGGCCCAAAGCCGCATCCCAAACCATGCGATCATCAGTCTAAGACGAACGGCCGCCTGGGCATGCCGGGTCGGGATCCTTCGTATGACGAGGTTAGGGAAGCTCTGGGACCTTCTGAAGAAGGCGGCGAAACGATGGGGGGAGGACAATTCGAGCCGCAAAGCGGCCGCGCTGGCGTTTTACGCGATCCTGTCGCTGGCTCCTCTCCTCCTGTTTGCGACCGTCATCGGCGGCCAGTTCCTGAATTCGAACGACCTTCGGTTGGCGCTGGTTCGCGAAGCGAGAACGCAATTGGGTGCGGGAGCCGCGGATCTCGTGCGTGGGATGATCGAAAGCGCGCGACGGCCCGCGGCAGGCGCGGTCGCCACCTTGATCTCTATTTGCCTTGCCCTCTTCGGGGCGTCCAACCTGTTCGACCAGCTCAACCTGTCCGTGAGCGCCATCTGGCACGTAACCCCGAAGCGCGGCCATGCGCTCCGCAACTATGTCGCCTCGAAGCTGTTTTCGGTTCTCCTCACGCTTGGCCTGGTCATCGTCATGATCGGATGGCTTGCTCTCGATTCGGTTCTGGGGTTCCTCGGCCGGGAGACGGGGCAGGGCTTCCTCGAAACTAAGCTGCTCAGCTTCATCGCATCGATGGTCGTCCTCACGGCGCTGTTCGCGGTGACTCTCAGAAGCCTGCCGCGCGGGAAGGTGAAATGGAAGGATGTCTGGCTGGCTGCCGCCCTCACCGCGCTCGGGATCAGCATCTCGAAGTACCTCCTCGGCGTGTACTTCAGCGTCAGCTCGGTCGGCTCGGCCTATGGCCCGGCAGGCGCGCTGGTCATCGTTCTCCTCTGGTTCTACTATTCGGCCCAGATCTACTTCTTTGGGGTCGAGATGACGTTCGTCTATGCCTACGAGTACGGCAGCCACAAAGCGGAAGAGCCGGGGGAATTGGAGCGGAGCTAGCAGCCCGCTTTCTCCGCGCTGGCAGATCCCTCGGCTCGAAGGCTTGACTACGCGACTTGGGTGCGCCGGCGGACGATCGAGCGCCGATGCGACCGGTAGAGCCAGAAGATCACGAACGCCGCCGGACCCCAGATCGGGCTGAACGCGAGAAGCCAGATTCCGGTGGCGCCGACGACTCGAAGAGCGCCCATGGCCGCGCTCATGGCCGCGTTCCAAGTATCGCTGCTCCAGTCGGCGCCGGCCGATGACGCGTAGGCGAGGCTTGGCTTCTGCTGCAGGGTCAGATAGATCGTGGACATCGCCGCCCGCTGCTGTAGGGCGTCCCGCTCGGCCTCGAGCTCCTGAATCCGGTGCGGGAGAGACGAGTCGAGGTTGACGGCGGCACCAGGATGCGTCTTCTGTGTGTCTTGCTCGACCTGGGCTTGGAGATCGAGGATCTGTTCGGTGAGATCGCTGGCCGTAATCGACTTCTGCGTCCGGTGTCCCAGCGCCTCGAAGCCGCTGACAACGTCGTCGAACTTCTGTTCGGGCACCCGGATGGTCAGCGTCATGACCGGCGTCTCTCCCGCGAGTTGATCTCCCTCTTCGTGGCTTATGTAGCCGCCGGCGCTCGCGACCGACTTCTTCATTTGCTGCTCGGCCTTGTCGAGGTTGGCGACGTCGATCGCGAGGGTCGCTTGGCGTTCGACGGAGCGATCGCCTCCCGCCTCTCGGGCCGCGTTATGCATCGGAGCTGCGGCCCCGCCGCCGGTTTCGAAGTTCGGTGGGGCAGACCTGTTCGCCGACGTGGTCGGTGGCGTTGACAGGTCGGCGGAATCCCCGGCCCTCGAGCACCCGCAAACGGATATCAGAAGGGCGGCCGCAACCAAGCTGCCCATCCAAGCAAGAACTCCTCTCGTGTTCATTCTCTTTCTCCTCTGTTGAGCAGGCGAGTGATTCGTTCCGAGCGAACCC
>DATJYD010000474.1:0-5878 GCA_035499755.1 Fimbriimonadaceae bacterium | reverse complement strand
CGCGCCGATCCCGTGCTCATGAACAGGCTGCTCTGGGAGAACGCCCATCCCGGCGTGCCCCAGCCAAAGCCGGTCTTCGCTTCCTTCGCCTCGGATCGGTAGCGCAGGCGCCGAGGGTTACGCAAATCGCCGGCTGCTACTCGGCGTGCGCGAGTTCACCGTCGGCTAGCCTGTTGAGCGATAAGCCCCCTCCGCCCAGGTCTCGCCCGGGCGGGAGATCGAAGCTACCGGAAGCGGCGCTGCGAAGAGCAACAGGTACTGGCTCACCGGTGGGAGGATTCGCTGTTGATTCGGAGCGAAAGCCGCCGGTATTCACGCCTTTCCTTCACGGGGCATTATGAAGACGGTCTGGACTTCCAAACGGGTGCACTTGGGTGCTGACCCACCGAGAGAAGAATCGGCGCAACACCCCAACACCCCAACACCCCAACACCTCAGTACCTATGGCCCAGGCGGCCAGACCCGCAGTTCGACGAGATGCACCCCCTCGTTGGCGCTGTTCTTGAGCATCGTCACCCGAACGTACCGCGCCTTCATGGTCGCGAAGCGGATCTCGTCGCCCTTCTGCGTCGCCGGAGCCGTGTTCTTGCTTCGATCAGCGAGCATCGTCCAGTCCGTGCCATCCAGGCTGGCCTGAACCGTGTACTGGTAGTAGCGGGTCCCATCCCAATACGGGAACACCTCGACCCTGCCGATCTCGTAAACCTCGCCGAGATCGACCTGCAGCCACTGCGGCGCCGGGCTCGCCCACCAGCTCGAAGCCAGGTCGAGATTATCGTCGACCGCCAGCTCGGGGTTCTGCGGCGACTGCGTTCCGCCGGAGACCGTCACCTTCTTACCGGTCGCCAGGTTCGGCATCTTCGGCGGCACGTAATAGTACGTCTCCGCGGTCTCGTAGCCGAGCCGATTGCCATCGGAACCGAAGGGAGCGGCCCTCACCGTCGTCGTTTGAGTCAGTTCGATCGGCCCGGCGTAAGGCGTCGAGTCGGCGGTTGGAGCCTTCCCGTCCAAGGTGTAACGCAGGCGAGCGCCGGCGTCTCTCCGGCGGAGGGTAACAGCCAGGGGCTTGGTGAAGCAGGGGACGTCGAAGCCGTTCGGGTCCTCCGCATCGAGCGGGGAGTTGGCGATCGCGACCGGATGGACCAGGCGATCGAGCAAGTCGTCGGTCTGGCTCAATCTCCCGGTGAAGTCCTCGTAACTCCGCGCCGCCGAAGGACTCCAGACTCGCTCCGCCATCGCCGGGACGACCCTCCGCAGGTTCTGAACCTCGAGGTATCCCGGCCCTTCCCAGGAACAGACCTGGGCGCCCGCGATGCCGTGAGTCGACGGCGCCTGGTACCAAGCCGCCGTCGAATAGAGGTTCGCGAATCGACCGAAGCGGGTCAGATCCCAATCGTAGACCTTGCTCGCCGGCCAGACGTGCCGGGTCACCACGTACAGCGGCGTCCACGAGGCGTTGACTACCTGGTAGCCGTCGGCGAGGAGGTCGGTTGGAGCATAGTAGGCGTTCTCGAACTCCATCACGAGCACGTCCTTCGGGATCGGGAAATGCGACGCGGGGTTGCGTCCGAAGCCCTCCCAGACGATCAGTCGCTTGCCCCGCTTCCTAGCCATCGCGTCGACCTCGTTGATGAAGAGGCGGTAGATCTCCTGCTGCGAGTTCGGAGGCAGACCGTAGCGCCGGAACGCGGCTTGGAAATCGGCGTTCTGGCCGGCGAGCGAGATGTCCGCCTCGTCGCCGCCCATGTGGAAGTAGGGCGAGGAATGGAAGACCGCGCAGACTTCGCCGATCAGAGTGTCGATCGCCGCGAGCACGTCATCGTTCGCAAAGTCGATCGAGGATGGGTGCTCGTACGGCTTCGTTCCCTTGATCTTGAACAGGTCGGGCATTGCCCGGATGATCGTCCCGGCATGGCCCGGCATCTCCAGCTCCGGGATGATCGTCACGCCTCGCTCGTCGGCGAACTTCACCAACCCTTCCAGTTCCTCTCGCGTATAGGCTGTGGCCCCGTTCGCATTGGACCCCGACAGCTTTGGAAACGCCTTGCTCGGAAACATGAACGACTGGTCGTCGGTGAGGTGAAGCTGAAGGTAGTTCAGGCGGTAGAGCCGGCACAGCTCGACGCATTGCTCGATCTCGCCGATCGAGTGATACTGGCGGGCGACGTCGACCATCAGCCCGCGGTAGTCGCTCGCCGGCCGGTCTTCGATCTCCAACTTCGGGATCGTGAGCCTGCCGTTCTCCAGGCGGAGGGCCTGGAGGAGGGTCGCCGTGCCCATCGCCACCGCCTGGTAGCCGCCGCCCTCGATCTCGATGCGATCCTTGGCGGAGACGGTGTACCGGTCGCGGGCGAGCTTCGTGTCGATGGCAAGCTCGATCTGGGCCCTCCCGCTTGTCGGGGCGAGGCGAATGCCGGCTGCGGTCTCGATCTCATCCGAGAGGATCTTCGCGAGCGGCTTCAGCCTCGGCTCCCTCCACCCGATCCTCGAGCCCGGCCCGATGGCGACGCTCCCGCCCTTCAGCACGACCTTCCGCGGCCAGGGAATCAGCGCGAGCTTGGGGGCGAGGACGAGCGAAGCGACGACGGCCAGCATCCTCCGACCTTACCCACCGGCCTTCGGTTTCCCGCCAACCATCTTGGCGCGCTTCAAGACGGTGATCTCCAGGAGCACCGCGCCGTGAGGCGGGATCGTGCGGGCGAGGGTCAGGTGCTCTCGCTTCTTGGCAACCATGTTCATCTCCCAGGCATCGTAGGAAAGACAGTCTTCGACTCCGATATCCCTAAGCCGGAAAGAGACCGTCGCCGCCTTACCCTCCCGGTTGAAGAGAGCCAAGTATTCGATGTCCGGTTTCGGCGTATCGGCCGCCCAAACCGGATGAGGCCCGCTTGCGAGAGGGCGGTTGTTGAAGCTGTGCTGGTTCACCCAAAGCGCGTCGCCCTCCGTCAGCAGGTACCTCGTCCGGCCATCGGTCATCGTCAACTCGCCGCCGACCATCAGCGGGCAGCGGGCGATGCACCAGAGCGTCATCAGCGTCTTCTCCTCGTCGAATGTGAAGCGCGAATCGGTATTGGGCGGACCCGTCGGGGGACCGTAGACGCGGAGGCGGCCGATCGGAAGCATATCGGGATCGGGCCAATGGCCGGGCGAGCGGTAGGGATTCCATGCTGCGACGACGTCGAAGGCGGCATCGAGCTGCGGCCAGTCGTCCCAGAGATCGCCCAGCAGCCGCCACATGTTCGCGTGAGCCTCGACGTGCTTGGCGTCATCGAGCGGAGTCGGGCCGGGCGAGAGGCTGAGCACGATCGGACGGCCGCAACGGTCGATCGCCTCCCGGTACCCCTCCACCTCGGCCGTCGAGTACGGGTTGCTGAGATCGTCGACCTTCACGAAGTCAACGCCCCACGAGGCGTAGAGCCTGAAGATCGAGTCGAGATAGGCCTGCCCCGCCGGGTTCGTCATGTTCAGGCCCCACATGTGGTTTAGCCACGGGCAGGGGCTCTTTTGGTTCGCGGCATCCACGGCCGTGTAAGGCGAGCCGAGGATCGGACACTTGTCGCCGACCGCCTGCCGGGGGATCCCGCGCATGAGGTGGATGCCGAACTTCAGCCCCTTCGCGTGCAGCCAGTCCGCAAGCGGTTTGAACCCCTTACCGCCGACGGAGGAGGGGAAGCGATCGGGGTCGGGAATCAGGCGGCCATACCCGTCCATGGCCAGCCGCGGCTGGAACTCGGCGTTCTGGGTGGGCGGATCCAGGCTCTTCAGCTTCGGGCTCGACCACACGTAATCGATCACCACGTATTTCCACCCGAACCGCTCGAGGTTCTTCGCCATGAACCCGGCGTTGGCCCTGACCTCGTCCTCCGTGACCGAGTAGCCATAGCAGTCGTAGCTGTTCCAGCCCATCGGCGGCGTCTGGGCGACGTTTGCCTGGGCCGTAAGTGCGAGCAGTAAGGGCAGGATCATCTTGCCCGGACGTTACCCCCTGGAGGAGATGATGGGCTGATGGATGATGGGGGTCAATCGAACAGCTTAGTCGGCGTGACGGGGCCTTCGAAGACGTCTTGGGGTCGGCTTCCGAAGCTGTGGTTCAGAACATCGGCCAGGACTTGGCGGTAGTCTGTCGTCACCCGCAGGTCTCCCGGCGGTTCGAGTTGCGAGTCTTCGAGCCCCGGCCACTTCGCGTAGACCTTCCCGCCCTTGACGCCCCCGCCGAGCACGAGCATGAAGCTGGCGCGGCCGTGGTCGGTGCCGAGCCCGCTGTTCTCGTGAAGGCGGCGGCCGAACTCGGTTTGGGCGACGAGAGTAATCCGCGACATTTCGGCGCCAAGGTCTTGCGCGAACGCGGCCAGCGAGTCGCCCAGATCCTGGAGGTTGGCGCTCAGCAGGCCGGTCGCGACGCCCTGCGCGACATGGGTGTCCCAGCCCCCCTTGTCGAGCACGGCGACTTCCAGGCCGACGTCGGCTCGGATAAGAAGCGCCACCTGCTCCAAGGCCTGCCCAAGGTCGGATTTCGGGTACTTCGCGCCGTTCGAGGGCCGGTAGCTCTTGGGATCGAGTCGGTTGAGGGTTTCGAGAACTTGGAGCGTCTCGCAGCCGGCCAGGGACATCGCGTCTCTGCCGGTGCCATAGAGATCTTGGAGGGCCGCTCGCATCTCGCGTTCGTCCTCCGCGGCCAGCCGGTAATCGTCCAGGCCGTTGATCGCGATCGCGTCGGTCGCGCCGCGAAGCGAATCCGGCATCGTTCCTCCGAACGCGACGGCACGCATCGGCGACGTCTTGGCCGGCTCGCTCGTAGCGAGATGACGGGCAAGCCAGCCGCTGGCGGGGCCGGCCGAACCGGCGGCGAGACCGCGCTCCATCGTATTCATGGCCTCGAAATGGGAGCGGGTTTGGTCTCCGGACCCGGCGGCATGAAGGACGGCCAGACGTCCATCGCGGTAAATCGGCAGCAGGGAGGCGAGGGCGGGATTGAAGCCGAAGAAGCCGTCCAGGTCTAGAACCTGGCTCTTCTTGTCGCCCTCGCCCGGCCGGAGCAGGCGGAGGGTCGGGCGGTTGCGATGGTAGGCGTCATCGGCATAGGGAACGACGACGTTGAGGCCGTCGGCGCCGCCTCGCAGGAACAGGCTGACGACGATGCTCCGGCCGGCCTTGGCCGATTTGGGATCGACGGCGATCTGGCTCAGTGCCGTCCGCGGCATCGCCCAGGCGAGGCTGCCGAGTCCGAGGCCGACGAGGAAGTTGCGCCTCGTCGGTCGCAGGCCCGGACGCTCCGCGTCCAAAGGCAAAGCGCCAGGAGCTTCGCGCACTCCCAAAGAGCCGGTACCGTCACAGCTAAACCAATCTCGTCTCATTCCAAACTCCAGACTCCAAGCCTTGCATCAACGCCACTGGAACTCCGCCGCGCAGAGCGCGAGGGCGGCGGCTTTGGCGGGATCGGACATGCCGTGGCGGCCGGCGACGCGGTCGAGACTCGGCGACGTGTCGAGTACAAGACCGCCGCAGTCGAAGGCCGCCATCTTCCCGGCCAGCCGGTCGAAGTCGACTCCGGTTCCGCGAATGGAGCCCGAGGTCAGTGCGATCGCGAAGTTCCAGCGAGGAAGCAGGGAGCCGGTCCAGGCGGCGGTACGATCCGGATATCCGTCTGGCATCGGCCACTCGTACGGCGCCTGCCCCATGTCGGCGAGAAACTTCTGTACGTTCGGCCCGCAGTCGCTCTCGGCATCGAACGCGCGCATGGCGGAGGCGACGAAATCGATCGGACGCTTCGCGACGGGCGCTCCATGCAGCAGATCGTCGCTGAGGAGAAGCGGCTTAAGCATCGCCTTGATATCTCCCCCGGTGTCGAGATAGAGCTTCGCGAGCTTGCCGACCCACG
>DATJYD010000473.1:0-2248 GCA_035499755.1 Fimbriimonadaceae bacterium | reverse complement strand
TATAGATCGCCATCCCCTCGCTGGCGGGCAAGGTGCAGCCGGCCTGCGGCTTCGGCATCTTCTTGATCGTCCCGTCCGGTCCCTTGAAGCCGACCTCGACCAGGCACATGCGGCACATCCCCACCGGCTTCATGCGCGGGTGATAGCAGAAGATTGGAATCTCCAGGCCGAGCCGTTTCACCGACTCGACGATCAATTCTCCCTTGGGCACTTGAAGGGGGATGTCGTTGATCAGGATGTTGACGAGTTGGGTGTCCTGGACGGCGGCCATGAGAGATCCTGGCAGTCTACCTGCGGCATTCAGGCGCATTGGTTGAGACGGCGTCATGTTGGGTATTGGGGCGCTGAGGCGTCACCCAATCCGCATTCAGCACTCCAACGCTCCCTCGTCCTGATCTCCATCGCGGGTGGGGGGTACCCTCGCCCGAATGAACGACGATGACACTGTCTTCGGATACGAGCTGAGCGGCGAGGAAATGCGCGGACTGATCGTCACCCCGCCCGATCAGCGCCTAACCTACTTCGTGGACAAGTGCGCGGAGACGGGCCAGGTCTGGACGATCGGCGCGGGTGAGGAGTTGATCGTTCTTGCCGATGATTCCGACGAGCCTTTCGTGGTCGTCTTTCCTCATCCGGAGTTCGGCCAGGACTGGTTCTCGACGACCGAGCTCGACGAAGTCGATCTCGTGGCGATCTCGACCCAAGATTGGGCGTCGGAGGTCCTTCCCGGTCTCGAAGAGGCTGGCGTCCGGATTCTCGTCTTCCCGACCTCGGAAGGTGACGGGCTGATGATCGGCAGCGGAGATCTCGCGAAGCTTCAAAGTCCGGAACTGTAGCGGGTTTGTTCCCTCCCTCCTAAGTCACCCGAGTTGGGAGGGAACAAAACCACCACCCTTAGCGCCAATGCTGTTTACTTAAGAAGACCGAACCACCGAATCCACCGAGATCCACCGCCTCGGAGGCGGAGCCGATTCGACGGCCGGCGGCCCAAACTAAACCGTATTGCCCTTAGCGCCTTGCGATCCACTCTCCAGCCCGAGCCAGCCGGCCGCGTCGGCGAAGTCGTCGAAGGTGCGCATGCCGGGAGGCAGGTTGGCGAGGATCTCCTCGCCGTAGCGCTTCGTTCGGAGCCGCGGATCGAGGAGAGCGATGATGCCGCGATCGTCTGCGCGCCGGATCAGGCGACCCGCGCCTTGCCGCATTAGCATTTTCGCCTGGGGCAGCGTGTGGCCGTGGAATGGATCGAGGCCCAGCGTCTGCATCCAAGCCATGCGCGCGATCTGGGGCGGATCGATCGGCACCTCGAACGGCACGCGAACCAGGCACACGCAGGAAAGAGTCTCGCCGGGCGCGTCGAAGCCGGTCCAGAACGACCGCAACGCGAACAACGAGGAATTCACGTTCCTCACAAAGCGTTCGCCGACCGAGCCTGCGCCCGAGCGGAACTGCACGTACACCGGCAGCTCCGGCGGAAGCATCATATGGCTCATCACGCCTTCCATCTCCTTGCGGCTGTGGAACAAGGCGAGGGTGCGACCTCCAAGCGCTCCGATGATCTCGGTGAGCTCGCGGGCCAGCGAGCGATAGTATTCGTCTTCGTAGCCCCCTTTGCGCGCGCCTGCAGGATCGGGGATCGAGTCGGGTTTCGGCATGTAGACGGCGGCCTGCGATACGAAATCGAAAGGCGAGGGAAGGATCTCCTCGTATTCGGGCTCGGCGCCGGTCGTTCGGCGAAAAAACTCGAAGGTCCCGTCGAGGGCGAGAGTGGCCGACATGCACACATACGGAGTGCGACTCCAAACCAATTCGGTGAGCGGATCGCGGAGGCCGATCACGTCGGACCGAAGGATCGCACCCGACGAGGATTGAGGATCGAGGATCGAGGTTGGGTTGGAGGAGAACGCTCGTTCCATGCTCACGTAGCTGACGGCGACCCCTTCCGGCATGAAGAGCAGATAGCAGTTCGCTCCGTATTCGCGGATGAAACCGCAGTAGCTTCGGATGGTCTCCGCCATGATCCCGACGCTTTCGCCGGCGTCCTTCCATTCCGACATCATGCGGTCGACCGCTTTCGTGAAGGTGACGCAGGCGTCGCAGACCTCCTCCGCGATCCGCTGGGCGCCATGCAGCCCATCGCTCGTCTTAGCTGCCTGGACCTGGGGGTGGTCCATGACCTCGGCCGGCGATGCTTTGAGGATCCCGGGCTGGCCAAGCCGCAACGAATAGGCGACGACCGCCCGCTGGCACC
>DATJYD010000472.1:0-2636 GCA_035499755.1 Fimbriimonadaceae bacterium | reverse complement strand
TGGAGAGCACGGTGCTCTGCCCGGAGCTGGATGAACCGGTCGAGGCTTAGAATCGTCGCGATGGCTTTTGTGCTCTGCGGCTGCCGGGGCGGTTCGGGAATCGCCGGCGTCTACCGCGCCTCAGGTTCGCTCCAAGAGCTGATTCTGAACTCGGACGGGACCTATCGTACGATGGTCGGCGAGCGCACGAGTCCGGCGGACCGGCAGGGCCGCTTCACACTCTCCGGCTCGACGATCACTTTGACCGACGATCGTGGAGGAAGCCAGTCGGCCCAACTCACGGAGAACACGATTTCCTGGGGTGGAATGACGTTCACCAAAGAGTGAGGCCCTCCATCTTTCGACTCACCCATCCCCGCGCCCTGAGACGTCCCGTCCCCAAAACTGACGACAACGCGCCCGGCCCAGGACGGCAAAACATATTGGGATGCCCGCATCCATTGCGGGAAAGATCGACTTTGGCCTTGCGACCTGAACGAAAAGCCCCTGGGAACGTACAATAAGAAAGGAAACGGATATGGCACTACGCGAAGACATCACTGAAACAACTTCCTCGGCGATCACCCTGAGCGATCGCGCGGCCTCCGAGCTCAAGTCCCTGATCGAAGAGAACGATAAGTCGGGCTCGGCCCTCCGGGTTTGGGTCGCAGGCGGCGGTTGCTCCGGCCTTCAATACGGCATGGCGCTCGACGACGCAGAGCCGGAAGAAGGAGACGTGGTGCTGAACGATCACGATGTCAAGATCTTCGTCGACGAGATGAGTCTTCGCTACATGACGGGATCGGTCGTGGATTACGTCGACGACACCCTCGGCGGCGGGTTCAAGATCGAGAACCCGAACGCGGTCAAGTCCTGCGGCTGCGGCTCCTCCTTCTCCACCGATGAGGAAGGGATGGAAGGGCTCAGCAACGGCGGCAGCTGCGGAAGCTGCGGCTGCCACTGATCCTTATCCGCCGGATCTGAATCCCGGCACGGGGCCGAGATCGATCGAATAGGTCGCCTTTTGGTCCTTGCCCGAGAGAACGATCACGAACGTCTGCGGCTTCTCCACCTTGAGAATCCCGAACTGGTTTTGCCCGTCCAGCGATTGGCGCTGGAAATCCTGGGGATTGCCCTTGTCGTCGTAGATCGCGACGTCGTACGACCAATTCGTCGAATGCCAGTGGATCAGAAGGGGATCGTTGGGAGTGGCTGTGAACTTCCAAACCTGGACCTGCCCCGGACCGATCTCGCCCTTGGCGGGCGAGGTGCGGCTGAAGTCGGCCGCATGGTAGACCTTCCGCGATAGGGCGTATTCGCCGCCGCCGCCGTTCCCCAGGCATGCCACCGCGACGAGATACTGGCCCGGTTTCTGGACGATCATCCGCCACTCGTCGGTCGTCTGATCGAGGGTCTCCTCGGAGTGCCGGATCTCATTAAGGTCGGGCTGCCGGACGATCACCAGGCTTCTGAAGGCCTTCGTCGTCAGACTGAGGTTCATCACATCGCCCGCATTGGCGTCGAACGCCCAGTAATCGGTATCGGCAATTCGCAGATCGCCCTTGTCGCTTTGATCGGGGGCCCAGGCGTTGGCCGCCGGCTTGATCGCGAGCGAGTACGGTTTGTCGTCCGGCCCAGCCCCGTTCGAAGCCAGCCATAGCTTCGCATCGCGACGCGCCCGGAAGACGAAGATCCGGTCGTCGCCCTGCCGCTTCGGCAGCATGTCGAACGCCGGCTCGGGATCGGGCGGACGGTTCCGAAGGGTCGGATAGGACGGGTTGAGCTCGGGATGGCTAGGGTCGAACGAGAACTTGGAGAAGTCCGGCGCCTCGGATAGGCTGAGCGTGCAGTTGAGGCTGAGCCCGGGCATCGAAACTTCAAGGAACTGCCCGGCTTTTACCGGGAACTCCCAGACAGCCGAGGAGTTCGTCGTCGCCTTTCCCGTCAGGACGCCCCCGGCCGTCTCCGGAGCGGTGGGCACGATCTCACGGCTGGTCAAGCTGACCCAGCCGTCGCCGCCGGAGTATCCGTACGGAACCGCGAAGTAGTAGTAGTCCCCGGCGAGAGGCGCGACGGCCGGCCCAATCGCCGGTGGCAGACCCTCGGAGAGAATCGGGCGGTGGCGCGTCGGGTAAGGCAGGCCGTCCGGGAAGATCAGCGTATCGAACCGGTAGTTGATGTAGTTGCCGTTTCCCATGTTCACCGGGATCACGTCCTTCAACTCGCCCGCCTTCATCGGGACCCGGACGAGGAAAGGCTGAGTCGCGCTGAACCGCCCCTTGACGGTCCCGGTCGCAGGAACGTCAAGAGTCTCGTAGGTCTTGAAACGCGTGAAAACCTGCCCGCCTGCCTTGTCCTTGTAGCTGCGAACGTGCAGCCGGTAGGAGCCGTCCTTATCGCATCGCCAGAACAGCAGGGGACGCTGATCGCCGGGATAGCGGTCGTCGTTCTTCGAGACCACGGTCCCTTCGGAATCGAGGAGTTCGAGCGCAGGGTCGAAGGAGTCGCTGCTCGCCTCCGCGACTACGACTTCGCCCGCCTTCAGGTCGATCTTCCACTCCACGAATTCTCCGGGAGTGAGAATGCTCTTGATCATCTCCCCGTTCAGGTACATCGAGAGCCGTTGCTCCGTCTCGCGAACGGCGGACCCCTCGTAA
>DATJYD010000471.1:0-3192 GCA_035499755.1 Fimbriimonadaceae bacterium | reverse complement strand
GGCCGACGTCCGCCGCGCGCTCGAAATCGAACCCGGCAGCGCCGCCGCCTGGAACAGCCTTGGGCTGATATTGCACTTGACGGGCCGCGAAGAAGCCGCCCTCGATGCCTTCACCCGGGCCTGCGATTGCGACGCCCGCTTCGGCGAAGCCTGGATGAATCGCGGATTCATCCTCCAGGTCTTGGGCCGCCAGATCGATGCAATTCCCTGTTTCGAGCGCGCGATCGAAGGTGGATTGGCCACGCCGCAGGTTCGGTTCTTCCTCGGCAACGCCTTCGCCGCCGAAGGCCGCCATCACGAGGCGCTCCGCGAGTTTGACCTTGCCGTCGCGGCTGCTACCGGATTCGCCGACGCCTGGAACAACCGAGGCAGCTCGCTGGAGCAGATCTCGATGTTTCCCGAAGCCGCCGAGTCCTACGCACGCGCCCTCGCCCTGAAAGAGCGGATCGTCGCCGATCTCGAGCGCAAGCCTGGACGAGAGGCCGCCGCGAACGCCTTGCGGGCCGAGTTGGCGATCGCCTTGCAGGCTCAGGGGCGCTGGCGCGACGCGGTTGCCTGCGCGGGCAAGTCGCGCGAGCCTGCGCTGAGATTCATAGCTTCCCTTCTCATGCCCGTCGTCTTCGAGTCGTCCGGCATGGTTGTCGAGGCCCTCGAACACCTCGGGACCTCCGTGGACTCGCTTTGCGAGCCGGATCTCAGGTTGGACGATCCACTCCGCCAAGTCGGGATTACCGCCTTCCATCTGCCTTACTTCGGCACAAGCGAACGGCCGTATCAGGAGGCGATCGCCCGCGCCTATCTTCACGCTGTCCCCGGCATCGAAACTGTGCCCGACCCCCCGTCCGGCGCCGGGCGTCCCCGCCTTGGAGTGCTCTCTGGTCTGCTCCGGAATCACTCCGTGTACAGCATGTTCGGCGGGCTGATCGAACGTCTCGATCCCGAGCGGTTCGAAGTAGTTTTCCTGCAGACCGCCCCCGGCGACGGCTTTACCGAGCGGATCGCCGCCCGCGCCGCCCGCCACGTTCGCCTTTCGGCGAATTTGGAGCAGGCCCGGCGCCAAGTCCTCGCCGAGCGCCTCGACGTCCTCTTCTACCCGGAGGTCGGCGGCGACCCTTTGTCCTACTTCCTTGGCTTCAGCCGCTTGGCGCCCGTCCAATGCGTCACGTGGGGTCATCCGCAAACCACCGGTTCGCCGGCGATGGACTACTTCATTTCCTCCGAGCACCTGGAGCGAGAGGACGGCGACCGCGAGTATTCCGAGAAGCTGGTCCGGATGCCTCACCTCAACGCCTGGTATTCGCCGCCGCCGCCTCCTCCTCCGCGTTCCCCGGGCCAACTGGGCCTCCCGGAGGGCTGCCATCTCTATGCGTATCTCCAAATCGCGAACAAGCTTCATCCCGACTTCGACCGCGTCTTGAATGAGATCCTGACGCGCGACCCGGAGGGGCTCCTCGTTCTTTCCGAGCCGCTGAGACCCTCCTTCAAAGCGATTCTTGCCCGGCGCTGGGAAACAACCGCGCCGCGGCTGCTGGACCGGACGGTTTGGCTTCCCCACATGCCGCTCGACCGCTATCTTCGCGTCCTCCAGCTAACCGACGCCCTGCTCGCGCCGATTCAGTTCGGAGGCGGGCGCTCGACTTTCGATGCGCTCTCCGCGGGCGTTCCCGTCGTTACCTTTCGCGGCCCCTTCCTGAAGAGCCGGATCACCCACGCGATCTACAAGGAAGCCGGCATCGAGGGCTTGACCGCGGAGAGCGACGAGCAGTACATCGAACTGGCGCTGCGCCTCGCCAGAGACCGGAAATGGCGTGAACAGATGCGCTCGGAGGTCCGCACGAAGGCGCCTGCCTGCTTTGAGAGCGAGGCAGCCGTTCGCGACTTGAACGAGTTCTTTGCTTCGATCGCTCCGGGCGCAAGCTGAAGATCATGCCGTAGAATCAGTTTATGGCGCTAACCGAGCCGCTCGCTTCAACCGAGATCGATCACATCACCGAGATCCGCCACGACCTCCACGCCCACCCCGAACTCGGGTACGAGGAGCATCGAACCAGTGCAGTCGTGCAGCGGGAGCTGTCGGACGCCGGAATCGACTTCGTTCCCGGATTGGCGGGCGGCACCGGGGTCGCCGGCTATCTCCCCGCCACCCTGAATCCAGCCTCCGCCAAGACCGTGGCCCTTCGCGCCGATATGGACTGCCTTCCGATTCACGAAGCGACCGGCGCGGCCTACGCTTCGACGTCGCCCGGCAAGATGCACGCCTGCGGGCACGATGGTCATACATCGATCCTGATCGGCGCCGCGCGGCGGCTCGCCAAAACCGTGGAGCGCCCGAACAACGTCCTCTTCGTGTTCCAGCCGGCCGAAGAAGGCGGAGCGGGCGGCAAGCGCCTGTGCGAGGAAGGCGTCGTCTCGGGCAAAGTCATCGGTAAGCCTGCCGACATGATCTTCGGCCTCCACGGCTTTTCATTCCTGAAAGTGGGCCAGATCGCCACGTGCACGGGGCCGATGCTTGCGGCCGCGGATTGGTTCACGATCGAAGTGCGCGGGCGCGGAGGTCACGCCGCCATGCCCAACGCGGGAGTCGACCCGATCGTCGTTGCATCCCATATCGTTACCGCCCTCCAATCGATTGCCTCTCGCAACGTCTCGCCCCTGGACTCGATCGTGGTGACGATCGGCATCATCCAAGCCGGTACCGCCCACAACATCATCCCGGATACCGCCTCGATGGTCGGCACCCTGCGCACGCTCAGGCAGGAGACCCGCGAACTTGGAGCCAGGCGGATCGAGGAGATCTGCAAGAACGTCGCCGCCGCTTTCGGAGCGTCCGCCGAGATCGACTTCACCTATGGCTATCCGGTGACCGAAAACGACCCGGTTGCGACGCGCCGCCTCCGTTCCGTTCTCTCGGAGGCGATGCCCGGCGCGTTGGCGCCTGATGACGTGCAGCCGGTCATGGGAGGGGAGGATTTCAGCTTCTATGGCCGCCACGTGCCCGCCTGTTTCTACTGGCTGGGGCTCCTGAATGAGGGCCAGGAGCGCTATCCGAACCTTCACGCTCCCGATTTCGACTTCAACGACAAGGCTCTCCCGGTCGGCATCGATGCGATGTGCGCCCTCGCCCTCGCGCCCCTGACGTAGCGGTCATCGTGGAACCCCGCCGTCGCCGTCGCGAAAGCCAAGCGAGGTAGC
>DATJYD010000470.1:0-2623 GCA_035499755.1 Fimbriimonadaceae bacterium | reverse complement strand
AACGCTGCGCTACGAAGTCTGCAACGCGCAGACGTGCATGCCTCCGACGAACGTCGAACTGCCGGTGTCCTTCACGGTTCAGCCGGGGGCGGCGAGGCCCGAATTCATCAAGGCGGCGGGGGTTTCGCCGAACCCGCCTGGTTCCGCGACTCAGGGGCCCTCGGACGATGTCAGTAAGGAGATCCGCGCGGCCCAAGAGGCCGGCCTGCTTCCTTTCATGCTCGTGGCCTTCCTCGCCGGGCTCGCCTCGTTGCTGACCCCTTGCGTCTTCCCGATGATTCCGATCACGGTCAGCTACTTCTCCAAGCAGAAGGGCGACAACGACAAGCTGAGCTTCGGGGGACCGATCGCCTATTGCCTGGGCATCATCGGGACATTCACGTTTCTTGGCGTTCTCGTCGGATCGACCGGGCTCGACAAGATCGCCACCAACTGGTACGTGAACGCGATCCTGGCCGCCCTGTTCATTTTCCTGGCCGCGAGCCTATTCGGAGTCTTCGAGCTGCGGCTGCCGGGCTGGCTCGTGAACAAAGCCGCCGCCGGGTCTCGCTCGGGCGGTCTGGCGGGCGCGGTCTTGATGGGCCTGACCTTCACGATGACGAGCTTCACCTGCACGGTGCCGTTCGTGGGGACTCTCCTCGGCACATCCGCTCAACAGGGGCTGAAGTATTCGATTTTGGGCATGCTGTCCTACAGCACGGCCTTCGCGCTGCCGTTCTTCCTGCTGGCCCTGTTTCCGAGCTTTCTGACCAAGCTTCCGAGGTCCGGCGCGTGGCTCGTGACGGTCAAGGCTTTCATGGGGTTCTTGGAACTGATGGCCGCTTTGAAATTCCTGTCGAACGTGGACCTTCACTTCCGGTTCGAGGCTCTGACCCGGAACGTCTTTCTCGCCGTCTGGGCGGCGACGGCCGCGGTCGGCGCGCTCTATCTTCTCGGGTGGCTGCGGCTGCCCCATGATTCCGATACGAAGGTCGGCTGGATTCGGCGCGGATTCGGCGCCGCGATGGCCGTTCTCGCGTTCTTTTGTCTCGCCGGGATGAACGGGACTCGGCTGGGCGAGTTCGCCGCCTTCCTGCCGCCCGATCCCTATCCCGGCCACGGGAACAAGGAGTGGATCGACAGCTACGAGGAGGCCTTGGCTCGGGCGAAGGAGACCCACCAGAACATCTTCATCGACTTCACGGGCGTCTACTGCACGAATTGCCGCGATATCGAGGAGAACGTCTTTCCGAAGCCCGCAGTGCACGACTTGCTCCAGAAGTTCGTCCGGGCCAAGCTGTTCACGGACGACGGATCTCCCGAGGACAACGCGAATCAGAAGCTCCAGGTTCAGATGTCGGGCGTGACCTCGCTGCCTCTCTACGCGGTGGTCTCGCCGGATGGCAAGGTCTTGAAGATCCACCAGCAGCAGGCTCCGATCGAGGATGCCGACCAGTTTCTAAGTGCGATCCGGCCCTTCACGGGAGCGGTCGTGGCGTCCCGGTAGCACGGACTGGGTGGAACCCACTCGTTTCCGGAGCCGGATAAATCCGGCGCTCCCGGGCTGGGTGGAAGCTGCCGGTTTCCGGAGCCGGATAAATCCGGCGCTCCCGGGGCCCGGATAAATCCAGCGGTCCCGGGCTAGCTTTCTCGAGCGGCTTCGTAGACCCGCTTGACCTGCCTCAAGAGCGATTCGGCCCTGTCGAGCGGCCACTGAGTCGCGGCGTCCGATAGGGCCTTGGCGGGGTCCGGGTGGACCTCCAGGAAGAGGGCGTCGATGCCTACGGCGGCGGCGGCGCGAGCCATGGCCGGGATCGTCTCTCGAGCGCCGCCGGTCGAAGTCCCCGCGCCTCCCGGTCTTTGCGCGGAGTGGGTTGCGTCGAAGCACACGGGAACGCCGAAGGACCGCATGACTTCCAATCCCGGCATGTCGACGATCAGGGCGTTGTAACCAAACGAGGTGCCGCGCTCGGTCAGCATGATCCCTTTGGCGTCGAACGACCTCAGCTTCTCGACAATGTTCTTCGTGTCCCACGGGGCCAGGAACTGGCCCTTCTTGACGTTGACGGGCTTCCCGGTTTGGGCGCAGGCTTGGAGGAGATCGGTTTGACGGCAGAGAAAGGCGGGCACCTGGAGTAGATCCACGACTGCCGCGGCTGCAGCTGCCTGCTCAGGAGAGTGGACGTCGGTCGTCAGGGGTGTGCCGAAGGCTCTCTTGACCCGCGCGAGGTGGCTCAGGCCCTCTTCCATCCCAGAACCTCGAGGCGAACCGAGCGAAGTGCGGTTGGCCTTGTCGTACGAGGCTTTGAAGATGTAATGGAAGCCGAGATTGGCGCAAATCTCGGACATTCTTCTCGCTACGCTCAGGCAAAGCTCCCCCGACTCGGCCAGGCAGGGACCTGCGATGATCGTCAGACGCCCGGGGCCGATTTCGAATTGACCGACTCTCACTTGGTTAGTTGGACTTTGGCGGTGCTCGTGACGGTTTCCGGGGGAAAGCAGGTTTGGTCGTTGCACTGCTGATAATGGACCGTCAGTTTGATGGTCGCCGCCCCCGTGGTCTTTGGCAAGGTGAGGCTGATCGGGATCTTGATCGTGCCTTCGTAGACGGCAGCCGGCTTAGGGTCTCCCGCGAACGTCCTCA
>DATJYD010000469.1:0-2202 GCA_035499755.1 Fimbriimonadaceae bacterium | reverse complement strand
CGCCCCTATCCGTTCGACGAAGAGGACCCCTACGGTCTCGAACGGCAAGACATGGATGGCGACGGACGCATCCTCACCATGCGGCTTAAGGATCCAAACGGGCCCTGGAAGGTCAGCGAGGAGGAGCCGCGCCTCATGAAGCGGCGCGACCCCGGCGAGACCGGCGGGACCTACTACCGCATGTTGCCGGAGGGCATTTTCCACAACTTCGACGGGATCACGATGCGCGGCCACAAGACGAAGCAGGGCCTCGACATGAACCGCAACTACCCGGGCGGCTGGCGTCTCGAGCACGAGCAGTACGGGGCCGGACCCTTCCCAACCAGTGAGCCCGAGATCCACGCCGCCGTTCACGCGATCGTCGCGAGGCCCAACATCTGCGGCGCCGTCACCTTCCACACCTACGCCGGGCTTCACCTCAGGCCACCTTCGACCAAGCCGGACGACGACCTGCCCGCCGAGGATGTCTGGACGTTCAAGAAGCTGGGAGAGAAGGGCACCGAGATGACCGGCTATCCGGCCGTTGCCGTCTATCACGACTTCCGCTACCATCCCAAAGAGGTCATCACCGGCGTCTTCGACGACTGGATGTACGAGCATCGCGGCGTCTTTGCCTGGACCACCGAGATCTGGTCGCCCCAGCGCCAGGCCGGGATCACCGACTACAAGTACACCGATTGGTACCGCGAGCATCCGTTCTCGGACGATCTCACCATGCTGAAGTGGAGCGACGAGAAGCTCGGCGGCAACGGATACGTTGCTTGGCGGGAGTTCGATCATCCGCAGCTTGGTAAGGTCGAGATCGGAGGCTGGGACCACATGTACGCCTTCAGAAACCCGCCCGCCGAATACTTGGAGGCAGAAGTCAAGCCGCTTGGAGAGTGGGTGGCGTGGCAAGCCGCCTGCTCGCCGTGCCTGGAATTGCGGGGAGTGCAAACCGAACCGGTCGGCGACAAGCATGTCCGGATCAGGTTCGCGGTTCAGAACACGGGGTGGCTTCCGACCAACGTCTCCAAGATCGCCGTCGATCGTAAGCTCTGCCGGGGCGTGATCGGTGAGATCTTCAAAGACGGCAAGCCGCTCGAAGGTAAGGGCGAAACCGAGCCTTCCTGGCTTCATTCGGGTTCGATTCGCCAGGATGCGGGCCAGCTCAGAGGCTGGAGTCTCGTCGCGGCGGGCGGATCCATGGATACGACCGACGACGTGGCGATCTTCCAGTGGGTCGTCGACGCCGGCGCGAGCTACGATCTCGTCGCGCGACACGAGCGCGCGGGAGTGGTGCGGCACACGGTCTCGGTCTGAGCTCTGATCGCTGATAAGCCATGGACGCCGCTCCGGAGTGCCGGAGCGGCGCCCCGAGGCGATTAGTACCGGGCCACTACTGAAACCCGGCCCGAAAGCCCTGAGAGCGTGATCGTCTCCTTAGCCGGATCGAACCTCCGCCACGACTCTCCGTTTACCGATACCGACTTGATCCGCTTGCCGGCGGGATGCCGCAGCCGCAGGATGATCTTGCGTGCCGCGTGGCGGCTTGGCGTCTCGATCCTCGCCGTGATTCGCCCATGCTCCACGTCCGATACGATCTCGTAGTCGAGGTCCCCGAAGTAAGTCGGGGCGTGTCGAACCGAGATCCGGTCCCCTTGCCTGAGCCACGCGCGCGGCGTCGCTTTGGCGATCCAAAGATCCGGTCCGTCCTCCATCGCGAGCAGGTCGCGGAAGTTCTCCATGAACCAGCCGGCGGTGCCATTGTCCGGCGCTTTGCAGTCGTCGAAGTTGCCGGGCATCCATGGCTCCCAGAGCCTCCCGTCCGCGCCGACCACTGATGCGTAGGCGTTCTCCCAGAACCGCAGGAAGCTCGGAACGTCGTCCTGCAGCAGATACGCGTTGGCGACATGCGAGGCCTTGGGCAGCCGGCTGTAGGGAGTCCAAAACCAGGCATCCTTCGTCGGCAGGCCCTTCTTCTTGCGCCCCGCGATGTTCTGCGCGAGGAACTCCCGGGTGCCCATCTCCTCCATATCATCGAGGGTCTCCATCATGCGCGGATCGCGGGCGTCGATCGCCGCGAACGGCTCAGCCAGAGGGAGCGCGCCCATCCAGTTGTCGCAATCGGGGAATTGGGGCGCCCCGATCTCGGGTCCGGTCAGCCCCGCCGAGTAAGCCATCCGGGGCAGGTAGCTGTGATACATGCCGTCGTCGCCCAGG
>DATJYD010000468.1:0-5308 GCA_035499755.1 Fimbriimonadaceae bacterium | reverse complement strand
CGAGCGGTATCCAGATCGGCTTCTTGCTGTCAAAGACGCTCTTGGGCACGGCCAAGGTCAGATCCTCGACTTCCGAAGCGGCCAGGACCACGTTGTCCGCATAATCGGTGGGCGGAGTGACCGCGCCGCCCTTGTGAGCATCCTGGGTATACGTAAGGGAACGCAGGAACACCGCCGACGGGCACATCTCGTCGACGTACATGGCGAGACCCAGGAACGCATCCATTCCTCCCTTTGCCTCATTGATGTTCGTCGGCGCCGGAAACTGGTACGCGGCTTGCTGAACGAGCGGATCGACGTTCTTTGCCACCCAATCGCTGATGCCTTGGAGACTGGCGCCCATCGCATCGTCGGGCGTCAAACGGCCAGCCGCCATGTCCGTCTTGAACCAAGTCAGAAAGAGCTTTTCGCCAAGGTAGCCGTTCGCCCACTCCTCGGGCTCTTTGAACCCGCCGATATCCGGAAGAACCGCGTGGCCATATTCATGAGCTACCTCACGCGCCATCTCCACCGGATCCTTGAACGTCTTGAGCTGATAGATGTAGATCGAGTTTGCCGTGATCTGACGCGAACCGCCTGGCGCCGTTGGGTCGGGAACTTCGTCGGATTGAGTCTCCTGCTCGCCGCCGGGAACGCCGTCGAAGCAAAGGTAGTAGTCGACGATCCCTGAGTTGAATCGCTCCGGCGAATCCAGCTTTAACCGCTTGTAGCAGCGGTCCCAAATCTGCATGGCCATCCGCGTGACCCTCGGCCCGAGGTCGTTCTTTTCCAACCGCTCCTGCGAGTAGACGCGAACCCTCAGGTGGCCGACGTTCTCCTCGCCCATCGTGCCGTAACCGCGAGTCAGCCAGGGGAACGGCCAGTGCTGGTCGCCCTTGAACAGCTTGGGAGCGATCTTCGGCGGATCGAGCTGGGTCACGACTTCTTGAATCGTGAGACCGGGATTGTCGGGGACCTGGATCGGTTGAACGACCTCTTGGCCCTGAGACAAGGCAAGGGCGGCGGCAAGGAACGAAATCATCGTGTATCAATGAAGTCCTTCGGATTCCAGGAAGCGCTCCGCGTCGATCGCGGCCATGCAGCCCGTGCCGGCCGCGGTCACCGCCTGTCGATAAACGGCATCCGCGACGTCTCCGGCCGCGAATACGCCGGGGATATTCGTCTTCGTCGAGCCGGCCTGGACCTTCAGATAGCCGACCTCGTTCATATCCAGGACTCCTTTGAAAAGCTCGCTGTTCGGCTTGTGGCCGATCGCCACGAAAACGCCGTCGATCGCCATCTCGCGCTTCTCCCCGGTGGTCGTGTCCATCAGCTTCACCCCGGTCACCTTCTTCACGGGGTCGCTGTCACCAAGGATCTCCTCGATCACCGAGTTCCAGATGACGGAGACCTTCGGATTCTGGAGAACCCGGTCCTGCATGATCTTGCTGCCTCGAAAGCTGTCGCGCCGATGCACCACGTACACGTGACTGGCGTGCCGGGTCAGATAGTTCGCCTCCTCGAGCGCGGTATCGCCTCCGCCGACCACGATGACCTTCTTCCCTCGAAAGAAGAAGCCGTCGCATGTCGCGCAGGCGCTGACGCCAAAGCCTCCGAAGTGGATCTCTCCCGGCAAGCCCAGCCACTTGGCGCTGGCGCCCGTCGAAACGATGACGGAGTTCGCGAGATGGAGATCATCCTCGACCCACACCTTGAACGGCCGGGCGGAAAAGTCGATCTTCGTCGCTTCGGCATCAACGATCTTCGTTCCGAACCGCTCGACCTGCTTGCGGAACAGCTCCATCATCTCCGGCCCGAGGATGCCCTCGGGAAAGCCGGGGTAGTTCTCCACGTCGGTCGTAATCATGAGCTGTCCGCCGGGCTGCAGTCCCGCGAACATGAGCGGTTCGAGATTCGCCCGGGCCGTGTAGAGGGCAGCGGTGTATCCAGCCGGCCCGGATCCGATGATGATCACATTGTGAACTTCTGGCATTGTCGAAAGAGGAGAGCCGTGCGTGGCCTCGAACGATTCAGTCGGCTAGGCCAAGGTTACCGCTTGCGTCGCCCGCGTTTGGACCTCCATAAAGCTCTACGTTTCAGCTGGGCATGTCGGCTAAGCCGGCCTACGCGAAGGCGGGCGCTAATGCAGCCACGGACCCGGCACGGTTGGAACTCTCCAGCCCACTGGATAAACGAGATACACGGTCCGGCCGCTGCTTGCCCAGGCCCTCTCGAAGTCACCGCGGCGATACGTCTGCCGCACCTGGGTACTCCAGCCGGGGTCGTTGAACACCGGGTCGCCATCGGCCGTGAATCCGATTAGAAGCATGAGATGTCCCGCCTTGGGCCCGGTCTTGCCTTGCACGATCGTGTAGTCGACCGAACATCCGACCGGGATGGCCTCCGCGATCCAGCGCTCCAGATCGGAGATTCCCGAGAAGCGGGACAGGTATCCGACGAGCGGGTCCAAGGAACCGGCGTATGCGGTTGCAAAGGGCCAGTTGCCCGTCTTGGGATTGGCCGCATCGATCGTGCCGGCTGCGACAAGCGGTACGTCCCGGTCCATCTCCGGGCGATGCAATCGATCGGCCCAGAAACGAAGAAGCATTGAGATCGTGGTCGGGCTGCAGAGCACTTCCCCGCCCGGATAAGCCATCTGCGAGCGCGGGAAGACATCGATTGTCTTGCCCCACGCCTCTTTGTCGGGCTGGCTGTCCTCCGGCTCGAACGTTCTCGACGAGAACGACAGCGTAACGAGACTGAGCTTTGGATGATCGGCCCCGGCAAGAGTCTCCATGTAGGCGCGAAGCTCACTTTGCCGCCCGGTTTCGCCAGCTTCAGGGTGTCCGTCAGAACTTGGCCGTCGTTGTCGCTCTGTCCCTGGATGCTCGACCGAACGCTGTCCAAAGACCAGACGCCCATCGTGTACCAGGCCGTGGTTTCGTCACCGTGAACAACTCTCGCCTCGAAGCGGATCGAACTCTTCTGGGCGTGCTTAACGTTCCAGCTCACGACCAATTCGTCCCAATCGAATCCGGGATCGACCGGCGACCAGACATATTCCTTTCCACTCGACGGGGCGGGAAAGGCCGGCAGATCCTTCAGCGCGACGAGAACCGGCGGACCATTCAGCGCGAGCGCGGCGATCAATGGCAACACCCTGACATTCTAGAAGATGACGTGCCTATCCGAACCGCTTGGCGAGGATGGCGCGCACTTCCTCGGCCTGTTCGGGGGTATCCACGGCAAGCTCGCTTCCCTTCCCTTCCGACAAAATCATCCGCCGCCCGTGCTCCAAGAACCGGAGTTGTTCGAGGCTTTCGGCTCGTTCGAGGGGAGTCGGCTCCCATTTGGCGAAGTCCAGTAGGGTGGGCCGCCGGTATGCGTAGATGCCGACGTGCTTCTTGACAGGAATAGGGCGGTCGTTGCGGGGATATGGAATCGCGTGCCGGCTGAAGTAAAGCGCAAAGCCTTCCAGATCCGTGACGACTTTGACGACCGCCCTATTATCGAGCTCCTCATCGGAGCATGGGCTGTAGACGGAGGCGAGATCGACCTTGTCGGCGGCCGGCTCGAGGAGTGGGCGCGCACAGGCTGCGATCGAAGCCGGCTCGATAAGCGGCTCGTCTCCTTGCACGTTCACGTACACGTCGGCCTCGAAACTCAACGCGACTTCCGCAAGGCGGTCGGTTCCGCTCGGATGATCTCCGCGGGTGATAACGCCTTCCGCGCCAAATTCAGCGCAGCGTTCGAGAATCTCGGAGTCCGGGGTTGCGACGACGACCCGGTCGCCCACTCCGGAAGCAACCGCCCGTTCGTAGACCCATTGGATCATCGGCTTGCCGAGAAGGTCGCAGAGAGGCTTGGCCGGGAATCGGGTGCTGGCCATCCGAGCCGGAATGACGATCATGCAGCGCATCAGCCGCGAGGATACCGGTAAGCCTCACTCGATCCCGGCCCATCACTCCAACAAGAAGGGCGGACCCAGGACTCGTAGGCGGCAAAGTAAACCTTCTGGTGCGTTCAGTCGTCCGTTGAGGATAGAGCTTCGCGGGTGAAGCCGTTCGAGGTAGGAGATCGGGGATTGGGCCGTCCTTTCGGGCATCGGGCCCGATCTCAGATCTCAGATCTCAGGTCGAAACCCGGGGGCGAGGAAAAGGAACACCATGCATCGAAACGGATTGAAGACTCTCATGGCAGGCCTGGCGATGGCGGCCTGCCTGGCATTGCCAATGATCGGCGCGGCCCAGCATTACGGACTCCAGAACCACAGCGGATACAACCACGCCGATTTCCGCTATGACCGGCGCGACATGAAGAACTGGGTCGACGCGATGGAGCGCGAAAGCAATAGCTTCCGCGCTTACTTCGAGCATAACTTCAAGGCCTATGGTCACCCCCATCGCTACGACTCGCGGAATGACTCGGATCATCCCGAGCACGAGGGAGCGAACGGCCAAATGACACTGAAGGACGCGATTCAGAACATGGACGAGGACTTCGAGCGGCTCAGAGCCGAGGTCGACCACCACGGCGACAGCCGGGAGGCCCGCGACCTGATGAACGAGATCGTCGATCATTCGCGTGACGTCGATGTCCGCATCGACCGCGTCGCCGACAACTATCGCTTCAACGACGACCGGAACTGGCGATACGATCGGGGCAGCGAGTTGTATCGACGCTGGCAGGATCTCAAGGCCGATATCCGGGATCTCGCCGGCGGTATGAGGCGCCGCTAATCCGGTCATCGGACGGATCGGACCAACGTGCCCGATTGGCGCGATGTGTCCGATCCGTCCGATCAAGAGCCAAAGAAGGATAAACTGGCCGCGATGGTCACAGTTGGCATCCTCGGCGCCGGCGGCATGGGAAACGTACATGCGAGGCATTACCGGAGGATGCGGGACGTGGAGCTTTTCTTCTACGATCCCGACCAGGGCCAGTCCGAGGCTTTCGTGCTGCGCCACCAGGTCGGTGCGGCGCCATCGCCCGAGGATCTAATTGCCCGATGCGACATCGTCGACGTCTGCCTCCCAACGCCCCTTCATCTGCGCTACGGTCTGGCCGCGATCGACGCCGGCAAGGCGGTCTTCATCGAGAAGCCGATCGCCGGTTCGATCGAGGAAGGTGTCAAACTGGTCGAGGCCGCCGACAAGGCACGCGTGCCCCTCATGCCCGGCCATGTGATCCGCTTCTTCCCCGAATGGGCGGCCGGCAACCGGATGGTCAAGCGCGGCGACGTGGGACAGCCGGCGGCGGCGCGGGTGCGCCGAGGCGGGGCCGCTCCCAAGGGCCTCGACCGTTGGTTTCTCGATCACTCGCGATCGGG
>DATJYD010000467.1:0-6852 GCA_035499755.1 Fimbriimonadaceae bacterium | reverse complement strand
TTGAAGAAACTGAAGCGGATCGACCGCCGTGTTGATCGCCGCAAAGCCAACGACGACCGCGCCGAGTCTTTGTATGTCGAGCGGCCGGAGTTGGTCGCGAACAGGCGCTGGCTGGTCTACGCCGAGGTCTTCCAACAGTCGGGCGAAGGGCGGCACGGGTTTAACCTGATCCTAACGAAGAGCCGCTCCGGTTGGAAGGTTCGAGAAGCGAAACGGTATCCGGTGCCAAGCGAAATGCTCGTCGCGGCGATCGAGTGCGTCTTTCAAGATGTCGCGCCGGACCCGGCCTACGTGGATGCGCCGGCTGCGGTCGTCAAAGCCCTGAAGAAGCGGCATCCGAATATCAAACCCATTGATGGGATAAGCAGGAACAGTGGCAGATACTGGGAAGTCGAGGTCAATACCACCCATGGCATCGCCTGGCTCGACCGGCAAAGGGCGCGTGTGTACCTGGGCACGATGTCCCATGCCGCGGGCTCGGACGTCTATGGTGAATATGGCGGGCCTATTCTCGTCTGGAGATCGGGGAGCCGCTGGAAGGCGAAGGTGATCGATTGGGGAGGGGAGTGAGCCTGCGTTGTCTCGCAACGCGTTATCCTGCCCCAACTGGACCGCCGAAGGCAAAATGAAGAGTCACGGCCTGAGTTACCCACTGCGCTCGAGGCATCCGAAGCCCAACCCCGTGGCCTCGACATTCTCATGAACTGGCCAAAGTAACATTGCTGAATGACCGCTGAAGAAATCCGGCTGCTGGCCGCGGAAGACGAGAACACGCCCTGGAAACGCTGGGGGCCGTATGTGAGCGAGCGATCCTGGGGGACCGTTCGCGAAGACTACAGCCCTTACGGCACCGCCTGGGACTACTTTCCCCACGATCATGCCCGTAGCCGCGCCTACCGCTGGAACGAGGACGGCCTCGCCGGGATCTGCGACATCCGGCAGCACATCTGCTTCTCGCTCGCCCTCTGGAACGGCAAAGACCCGATCCTCAAGGAGCGCCTCTTCGGCCTCACCGGCGAGGAGGGCAACCACGGCGAGGACGTCAAAGAGCTTTACTACTACCTCGACAGCACGCCCACCCACTCCTATATGCGGATGCTCTACAAGTATCCGCAGAACGAGTTCCCGTATGACGATCTGCTGACGGAGAACAAGCGGCGCGGCCGGCTCGACCCCGAATACGAACTCCTCGACACCGGCATTTTCGACGAGAACCGTTACTGGGACGTCGAGATCGAATATGCCAAAGTCGATACCGACGACATCCTGATCCGGATCTCCGCGAGCAACCGAGGACCCGATTCCGCGATCCTCCATTTGCTTCCGACGATCCTCTTCCGCAACGACTGGACCTGGAACGGCTCGGACATGCATCCCACGCTCTATGAGCGTAACGGAGTAATCGAACTCGACGAGATCTACCTCGGCCGACGCCGCCTCTATTGCGACGCCAAGCCTGAGCTCCTCTTCACCGAGAACGAGTCGAACGCCAAACGGCTGTGGAATGCCGAAAACCCGACGCCGTTCGTCAAGGATGGGATCAACGACTTCATTGTCGGCGGAGTCAAAGGCGCGGTCAACCCGAAGAAGCGGGGCACCAAGGCCTCGGCCCATTACACTCTGAAAGTCAAAGCGGGCGAGTCTCAGACGGTCCGGCTGCGCCTCACCGATCGCGAGTTCGACGAAGCCTCCGGAAAGATGCCGTTCGGCCAGTCCTTCGACGACCATGTCGACCTGCGGCGCCGGGAGTCGGACGCGTTCTACGACACCGTCATCCCCAGCGAGCTCTCGGAAGACGCCAAGAACACGATGCGTCAAGCTATCGCCGGCCTCCTCTGGTCCAAGCAGCATTACCACTACGCGGTCGAGAAATGGCTGCAAGGCGACAGCGCCGAGCCCAAACCTCCCGCGAGCCGCCTCAAGGGACGGAACTCGCAATGGGTCCACGTCTACGCGTCGGACGTCATCTCGATGCCCGACAAGTGGGAATACCCGTGGTTCGCGTCATGGGACCTCGCGTTCCACTGCGTCTCCCTTGCGATCGTCGATTCCGAGTTCGCGAAGCAGCAGCTCATCCTTCTTCTGCGCGAGTGGTACATGCACCCGAACGGCCAGATTCCCGCTTACGAATGGGCGTTCGGCGATGCCAACCCGCCCGTGCACGCCTGGTCGGCCCTTCGCGTATTCAGGATCGAGAAGAAGCGCAAAGGTCAGGGCGACTACGAATTCCTGGAACGCGTCTTCCACAAGCTGCTCCTCAACTTCACCTGGTGGGTGAACCGCAAGGACATGGAGGGCCGCAACCTCTTTCAAGGCGGCTTCCTCGGCCTCGACAACATCGGCATCTTCGACCGAAGCGCCGAGCTGCCGATCGGCGGCTTTCTGGAACAGGCCGACGGCACCGCTTGGATGGGCTTCTTCTGCTTGAACCTGATGTCGATGGCGCTCGAACTGGCCGCCGTCAAGCCGGCCTACGAGGACGTCGCGACCAAGTTCCTTGAACACTTCACCTACATCGGCCGGGCGATGACCACCATCGGCGGCGAGATGGAGATGTGGAACGAGGAGGACGGCTTCTTCTACGACGTTCTCTGCCTGCCCACCGGCGAGCACAAAGAGCTGAAGGTGCGCTCCATGGTCGGCATGATCCCCCTCTTCGCGGTCGACACGCTCGAGCCCGAGCAGCTTCAGCAATTCAGAGGCTTTCGCGAGCGGATGAACTGGTACATCCAGCACAGTCCGGATATCGACGAGACCATGGCCTCGATGGAGATGCCCGGCCACGGAGAACGCCGTCTCCTCGCGATCATGAACGAGGGCCGATTGCGTTCTGTCCTGCGCTGGATGATCGACGAATCGGAGTTCCTGTCGCCCTACGGGGTGCGGTCGGTGTCGAAGTACCACGAGGCGAATCCGTACACGCTCGTCCTCGATGGCCATACCTACGACGTGAACTACGAGCCGGCCGAGTCCACCACCGGGCTGTTCGGGGGGAATTCGAACTGGCGGGGGCCGGTCTGGTTTCCCGTCAATTACCTCATCGTCGAGTCGCTTCAGAAGTTCGACTGGTATTACGGGCCGACCTTCAAGGTCGAGTTTCCGACCGGCTCCGGCAACATGATCACCCTGAACGACGTCGCAGCCGAGCTATCGCGCCGCCTGAGCCGGCTGTTCTTGCGGGACGAAGACGGCCGGAGGCCGGTGCATGGCAACCGCGAGCGCTACCGCACCGACCCGTACTGGCGCGACCTCGTGCTTTTCAACGAGTACTTCCACGGGGACACCGGCTACGGCCTCGGCGCGAGCCACCAGACCGGCTGGACCGGCCTCGTCGCGAAGCTGCTTCAGCAGTCGGGGGAGTAATCGCCGTTCCTCAAGTAGAAGTCGGCCATGTCCGCGCGTGACTCTGGTCAGGAACAATCTCCATAAAATGGTGCACAACGTGTTATAAGCATAGGTGTGACTGCCACAATGGCGCATCGCGCTGCGACACTCTCACGGCGGGACTGGGCACTACATTTTGGACTGCCAACTGAGATCATCAATGAATTCAGCAATCTGTACAAAGTAAAGACTGAGCTTGAGGCACTCTTCGGGATCCTGGTGGGCCTCGGCTTTAAGCAAGCCGCATGCCTGGGGCCTTCCAGAAGAGCTGCGCATTCTCGCGAAAGCGGACACCGAGTGGCGCGTTATCCGGGGGTGGGATTTAAGCGATGAATGTGGACTTTCCAGTATTCGCCCAGGAATTTGGGTACGGACTCTGCCTGCACGATAGCGAAATCATCAATGCCGCGCTTTCCCACCGATTTCGATCGGCTCAGGTCGACATGACGTGGCAACTCGCCTTGCACCTAGCCCCGGGCGGGACGGACAACCCGGACGAGGGCGACTACCTTTATACAGTTAGGTTCCTGGATTGTGGGGGCAGCTTAGACCTATTCGCGCTCATCAGGAATGAAATAGTCGACTTCCAGCTTGAGGCGGTTGCGAGCGGTAGGCTCGGCGCGACGGTTACCGTGCTCCCGCACGAGGACATTCACACCTTTACTTGCGCTGCGATCGAGGAGGTGTCCCTGGTTCCGGCCACGCCTTAGACGCTCGCGGAACCCGTCAGCGGGACGGCGTCGGGGACACCGACCCTTTCCCAACAGACCGTTCTTCTACCTTCACGCCGGGCGCGTCCCAGAACAACGGCTCACCGAGCACGTTCGACTGCGCGGACCGTCTCGGCACCTACTCGCTGGAGACCAACTCGTCCCAGACGACGACCGCGACGCGCCAATACGACGCCTTCGGCACCAGGGGGGGACTGACCTCGCCTTTGTCGAGCGACGGCTCTTGGGGGTTCAGCGGCTGAACGCCTCCAGTTCGGCGCAGGAGGCGAAGCTCTGGGCCGGGTTATCGCCGCAGCCCGGCTTGCCGACGATTCGGATCGCGACCGCGCGCACCGGCTTCGCCAACTTCAGGGAAAACGCCTCGCCTGAGCGCAGACCGTGGGAATCCGTCGCGGTCGTCGCGGGATAGTCTTCGAGATGCCCGGCGAGAACCCAGGGCCCGTTCGCGGATTCCCTGATCTCGATCCTCGGCTTCTCCGCCGAGGCGTCGAACCAGCCTCCGTCGTGGAAGCTCTGCCCATGAACGTAGACGACTCGGGCGATCTCGGCCGGCTCCGGCAGCGTTACCGAGAACCACGCTTCGGTCTGTGGCTTCCCGTCGAAGGTCACGACAAAGCTGCCGGGATCGCCGTCGCAGATCGACCCTTCGACGTTCCCCTCGGCCGACCGTTCCTCGCGGCATCCGAGGGATACGCAGTCGGCGAATGGATTGGGAGAGCCTGCCGCGCGCATCCAGACCCGATAGCGGCTTCCGCCCGCGCCGGCCTCGGCGAAGGGAACGAAGGTCGCCGACCGAGCCTCAGTTCCACTAGACAGGGCCACCCTGAAGGTGAGGCCAAAGCCGGTCGGGTCGGCGTCGGATCCCGCCAGCTCATAGCGGACCGGGCTGCCGAGGGACTCGTTCGCCAGATCGTCGTAGGCGAGAACGAAGGGTCCCCAGGTCAGGGCGCTCTGGCCGGGATTCGCTGGACCGCCCGCCACCACCCGCGAATCCAGGCGGAAAGTGACGTCGACCGTCTCCCCGGAGCGCCAGCGCCTGGGGGGAACGACCATCCAGCCATCCGACTCGGTCGCCCCCTCGATCCTCATCGGGCGTGCCCACGCCGGCGCGCGCACGATAAGTCCAAACTCCGCCGGCTTCGCCATCTCGAACTTCAAACTCGTGGTCCCCCGAGCCGGGAACTTGGAGGTTTGGGTTACCTTGACTTCCTGCCCGCCGACGTCCAGCCGGGCGGAGGAGGTTTCGAGCAGATCGACCGCGAGGTAGGAGTGGCCGCTCCGCCGGATGGTCAGGTAGCTGGTCTCGGGGACGAGTTCCATCCCGCGCGGCCCGCTGGAGAGGCAGCAGCAGGTCTCGTCGGTGTAGGGCTTGCTCCCGTCGAGCGAGGTGTAGTAGCACCATTGCCGCCCGTCCGGGCGTTGGGCGGCGGCGAGGTGATCGTAGAGCGATCGCTCGAACTCGTCCCCGTACTTGGCGTCGCCGGTCAGGCGCAGAAGCTGCTTGTTAAGCTGCATCCAGGTGACGGTGACGCATGTCTCCCCGACGTTGTAGCCCATCGCGTCGGGCAGGTCGTGGTCTCCGTGGAAGACCTCGCCGTGGCTTGCGCTGCCGGTGATGTAGAGCTGATTCTTGACCACGTCCGACCAGGCGTTCTCGGCGGCCTGCAGATACTCGCGATCGCCGGTGACGCGGGCCAGTTCGCAAAGCCCGACGAGGTTCGAAAGCATCTCGTAGGCCTTGCCGTTCGCGACCTTGTTGACCCCGGCCCCGCTCAGGAGCGTGCTCAGGATGTGCGGCCCGCCCGGCTCGTCCCACGCCCGAACGAGGTAATGGGCGAAGTCGAGATAACGCTTTTCGCCGGTGCTCCGGTAGAGCAGAACCATCGGCTCCAACACGCTCGTCGCCGCCATCCCCATGTGGGTGCCGGCGGAAAGGATGCTCTTGCGAGCCGGGCTCTTGGATTCTGGATTTTGGAGACCCGCGGCGTCTGTCCAGTCTTTCGCCTCTTCCCGGAGCTTGGCGTCGCCAAACGTCCTCAAGAGAAGATCCCCGGCGCGCTCGCAGCATGCGAGTGCCGGCTTGTCGCCGGTGAAGCGGTAGTAGGTGAGGAGGCCGATGAGGCAATACTTGTGCACCCACACGTCCCAGTCGGCGTCGGGGTACAGCCCGAATCGCTGGGATTTGACGTAGGTGCCGAGATAACCGTCCGGCTCCTGCGTCTTGATCAGCTCGCGCGCGGCGTAGTCGAGCTTCTTCTTCAGATCGGGATCGCCGGTGTTCGCCCAGGCGAGCGTCGCCGCATGCATCCACTTCCCGATGTGCTCGCCCACCCATGCCTGCACCCCCGGGTGGTGACGGAAGCCGGCGAGGAGCGGCTCGAGGTCGACTTCCTTCAGCCGGTTCGCTTCGTTCTTGGCGATCCGCGCGCCGATATAGCCCTCGATTTTCACGTCGGCCGGCGACGCCGTCACCGCGACGTCGGGCATCTTCGATTCGACTCGGTACGCGATCGGTTCGCGGCTCTCGGTCATGGCAACGACTCCTACGGCGAGCACGGTTAGCAAAGCCACGGCCGGATTCTACCGCTGCCGAATCTTAGAGCTCCCGACGCGACCAAGCTAGGAAGCCGCTGCTTTGCGTTAGGTTGCCTTTTGTGATCAGGGGCAAGACCCTCGGAAACTCGCTCTCGGTCGCCGATCGCAACCTGGAACAAGGGGTGGTAAGCCGTCTTTCCCC
>DATJYD010000466.1:0-8750 GCA_035499755.1 Fimbriimonadaceae bacterium | reverse complement strand
GTCGTCCCGGCGGGTAGAGATAGCATCGACGGCGCCTCGCTCGCGGGCGGCCGCCTCTTCGTCACACGCCTGCACAACGTATCCAGCCAAGTCAGCATCTACGCGCCGGATGGGAAGAAGCTCGGCGAAGTGCCGCTGCCCGGCATCGGCTCGGCCTCGCTGCCAAACGGCCGGTGGAACTCGAATACGGCATTCTATAGCTTCACGTCCTACACGACGCCGACCGTCATCTATGCCTTCGATATCGGCGCGGGCACTCAGAAGATCTGGCATGAAACTAAGATCCCCGGCATCGACCCGAAGAACTTGACGGTCAAGCAGAAGTGGTTCAAGTCGAAGGACGGAACCGCCGTGCCCATGTTCATCGTCTACCGCAAGGGCCTCGAGCTTGACGGCAACCGGCCGACCCTCATGACCGGATATGGCGGATTCGACGCGAGCGAACTGCCCTATTTCAGCGGAACCGCCGTTCTCTTCGCCGAAAACGACGGCGTCTTCGTGGACGTGAGCCTGCGCGGCGGAGGCGAGTTCGGGGAGACGTGGCACCAGGCCGGCATGCTCGGCAACAAGCAGCACGTCTTCGACGACTTCGAGGCCGCCGCCGAGTGGCTGGAGAAGAACGGCATCACCCGCCCTTCCAAGCTCGCGATCACGGGCGGCAGCAACGGCGGCCTCCTCGTCGGGGCTGCGTTGACTCAGCGACCCGATCTTTTCGCGGCCGTAGTGTGCGAAGTGCCGTTACTGGACATGCTTCGTTACGACCTGTTCCTCCAGGGCCCCCAATGGGTGCCCGAGTACGGCTCGGCGAAGGATCCGGAGCAGTTCAAGTGGCTCTACGCCTACTCGCCTTACCAGCACGTGCAGCAGGGCGTGCAGTATCCGGCGGTGCTCTTCGACACCGGCGACAGCGACACCCGGGTGGCGCCCCTTCACGCCAGGAAGATGACCGCCTTGCTTCAGTGGGCGACCGGCTCCTTCAAGCCGATCCTCCTCCATTATGAGACGACGGTTGGGCACTCGGGAGGGGAGTCGAAGTCGATGCAGGTCGACCACGCCTCCCTGACTCTGTCGTTCCTGTTCTGGCAGCTTGGGATCAGACCGAACGGCTAGCGTTCAGATGTTTCTCTGTCTAAGGGTGGATTTGGACTACGTGCCGTGGGATTCGCCGGATGCGGCCGAGTTCGGCCATGGCGAGCCGGCCGTCTTCCTTCGGCTGCTCGACTTCGCCAGAAGTCGAGGTTACCGATTCCATTTCTTCGCCTCCGAGCGAGTTTTGCGCGCCCTGCCTTCGGTTCCCGACGCGGTGCTGAACGAAGGCCACGATCTCGACTGGCTCTGCAAGCATCCGGAGAGCCTCGACCGGAAAACGGAGGCCCTCACTCTGTTCTCGCTAGTCGGGCACAAGCCTGTAGGGCTGGCGCTGAAGGGCGCTTGGCCGGCGCAAGCCGCGTCGGGCCTGAGCGACGGGTTCCTCTTCTTATCGGCCGCGCCTGGCCCGGCGCCGACCGGTCTCACGCTCTTCCCCGTCGAGACCCGAGCTGTGCGAGAGGCCCATCGAGGCGGCGCCAGCATCCGAACCTGGACTGACTCGCTGAAAACCCAACTCCGCGACTTCGCCAGCCGGGACCGAGATCTGACCGTCGTCGTCCGGCCCCAGGTTCTCGCCAAGCTCGACCCTCACCTCCTTTCCCTCAAGGACGTTCTGGCTTTGGCCGAGGCGGTTGGCCTGCGGATCGCGACCCTGCGCCAGGCGCTGCCTTAGATCGGGGTTCTGGAAGTAACGGCTTCTACGTGTGCGCGGCTTCGTTCACGATCCGCCATTCCTCTTCGGTGACCGGCATCACGCTGAGGCGTTGGCCTTTGCGGGTTACCCACATGTTCTCCAGGCCGGGGATGGTGCGCAACTCGGCGAGAGAGACGGTTCGCGGAAACCTCGAAACGAACAGCACGTCCCGAAGAAGCCAGCGCGGCTTGTCCCGCGGGCTCTTCGGGTCGTAGTAATGGCTGCTCGGGTCGAACTGGGTTGGGTCGGGATAGGCCTCGCCGACGATTCGCATCGTCCCCACGATCCCGCTCGGATTGGAGTTCGAGTGGTAGAAGAACGCCATGTCCCCGTCGCTCATGTCGTCGCGAAAAAAGTTACGGACGACGTAATTGCGGCAGCCTTCCCACATGGACGGCTTCCCCGCCTTCTCGAGGTCGTCGATGCCGTAGGTCTCCGGCTCGGACTTCATCAACCAGTAACGCATTCCGCGCAGTTTACAGGTTGACGTCGTCGAGCCGTCAGGCCGTCCCAAAGATCCACGCGATCCGAGCCCCCTACCCCGTGAGGGGCGGGGACGCCTCGTCACCCCGGCGCCGGAATCGCCGCTCCTCAATCCTCAATCCTCAAGGAATCGTCCTTAACCGCTGGCGTGCATCTCCACGACGATATCGCCGGTCACCGCGCTGACGTCGAGCGTTCCCTTTCCATCGCCGATCCGGCCGGTGACTTGACCCTCCGCCTTCACCTCGTCTTCCAGCGGAATCGAGCACGTCACGGAGCCTCGCAGCGTCTTGAGGGCGACCCGCGTGTCGCAGCCGTCGGGAACCGCCAGCAACGTGTTGCCGCTCACCGTCCGGATGCTTACCGCGCCGGAAATCGGCGTCCGAAGATCGACGTCCACGTCTCCCGACACGCCGTCCACGGCCAGCGTCTTCATCTCGCAATCTCGAATCGCGATGTCTCCGCTCGTGGTCCGGACGTTCGCCGAGCCGGTCAGGCGGCGAAGGACGATGTCTCCCGACTTGTTGTCCATCTGCACGCTCGAGGCGGTGCTGTCTTCGACCGTCAAGTCCCCGCTCTGAGCGGAGATCTCGATCTGTCCGTTCAGGCCCTTCAGGCGGACGTCCCCCGACTTCGTGGCCACCCGGCAGCCGGAGCGCGTGTCCGAGACCTGGACGTCGCCCGACTCGCTCCGAATCTCGATTGACGGCGTTCCCGCCAACTGGATCTCCAGGTCGACGCTCAGGCCGGTCACGTCGGGCTGCTTGATCAGCACCGAGGAGTCGTTCTCCTCGATGACGAGGGTGTAAGCCTCAGCCTTAGCCTTGGTGTCCTCGCCCGTGCCGCGGAACCTGGCATGTGCGGTTACGTTGCCCGCGTCGTGGCCGCCGGTAATCGTGATGTCTCCGCAGGGATTCTCGATGCGCAACAACTTACCGTTGTCGACCGAGAGAGGCAGCGAGACTTCTTTCGACTCGAATCCGCAGAGGAAGCTGAATCCGCCGCCCTTGCGAACGCTCTCGATCTGCTCCTTGATCGTGTCCCGCGCCGCGGCCGCCGACTCCCGAGCCTTGCTCGCTACCTCTTTCCAATCCACCCCGCTCGCCGCGCTCTTGGTCAGCTTCTCGATGGCGTCGATAAGCCCCTTGAACGGGTCCTTCGGCGATCCCGCGGCTTCGCCGGGGGGCTCTCCTTCGGGAGCGGGCGGAGGCGTCTCCGTCGCGGTCGCGGTCTTCCCGGCTTCCTCTTCCCCGGAACCCTCGAATGCCTCGATCAGGTCGTACGCGTCGTCCGCGCTAAGCTTGCCCTCCTGCACCAAATTCAAAATCCGTTTGACTTCGTCTCTCACTTCTCCACCGCCTTCAGCTTGGCTTTGGCCTCCTCAGCCGTGATCTCGCCCTTTTCGAGCTGCTCGAGTATCTCCTTCTTCTTCTCTGCCGACTTGTCCTTCTTCGACTCGTCCTTCCCCTCTTTGATAGGGGCCAGATCGAGCGCTGCCAGCAACGCATCCAGGCGGGATCGGACCGTCGGATAGCTGATGCCCAGTTCCCGCTCCACGCTGTTCAACATGCCGCGGCAGCGAAGGAAAGTCTCCAGGAAGCGGCTTTGTTCCTCGTCGAGCCGGGCGTATCGAGGCACCTCGAATCGCCCGCGAATCGTGATTCCGCTCTCCTCCGAGGTCAGTTCGCTGACGAAAAGATCTCCGCCACCGACCGGGTCTCGAGTGAGCAGCTTCTTCAATTTTTCCTTGCTCATCACCCGCATCATACATGAAATCTGATGCGCATCCCCCTGCGTCTTAAAGAAATCTCATAACCAGGACCTATGGCCCGCTGCTTGGGAGGTGAAGGAGCCTGCGGATTACGCACCGATCAATCGACGAAGCCAGTCAAGCGACCTCTCGAACCATCTTGAGCGCGGTACCGTAGCGGCAGGGCTTGCCCTGCGAAGCTCTCAACAAATCATGCAGGCTGATCCGAAACTCGGTTCGGCAACGCCCAACGCCGTTCCATCTCCAGTTGAGAGGCTTCTCATGAGATCGGGCTAGCGCGAGAAGAGGCGCGCGATCTCGTAGGCGAGCCCGCCAAAGAGCGCGGCAGCCGGAATCGTGACGATCCAGGCGACGACCATGTTGATCGCCACTTGCCAGCGCACGGCCGACAGCCGTTTCGCCGCTCCGACCCCGAAAATGCTGCCCGCGATGCAATGGGTCGTGCTCACCGGCATTCCGAAGTGGCTGGCCGTCAAAATGACCGCCGCGCCCGAAGTCTCCGCCGCGAAGCCGTTGACCGGCTCGAGGCGAATGATCTTGTGCCCCATGGTGCGGATGATCCGCCAGCCCCCGGCCGACGTGCCTAGACCCATCGCGGTCGCGCAACAGACGATGACCCACATCGGAATGTGGGGATTCTTCTGCTGCGCTACGATTCCGTGGGTCATGAGGGCCAGGGTGATGATCCCCATGCTCTTCTGGGCGTCGTTCTGCCCATGCGAAAAGGCCATCGCCGCTGAAGAGACAAGCTGCAACCGGCGGAAGGCGAGGCCCGCATTCCTCGGATGAAGATTCGCGAAAATGACCTGGATCAGCCACATGACGCCATAGCCGATGAGCGCTCCCGCGATCGGGGAGGCGATAAGCGGATAGATCACCTTGTTGAGGATTCCCGACCAGTCGACGATGCTCGTTGGGCCGTGGGGCAGCCGGGAGGCGAGGGTGAACCCGTGCACGAGAGCCGCCCCAATCAATCCGCCGATCAACGCGTGCGAGGAACTGCTCGGGATTCCCGCGCGCCAGGTAATCAGGTTCCACACGATTGCCCCGAGGATGGCGGCGAGCACGGTCGTCTCCGTCGCGAACGAAGGAGAGGATAGTATGCCTGTCGCGATCGTCTTCGCGACGTTCGTCGCGACCAGGGCGCCAACGAAGTTCAGGCACGCCGCCATCGCGATCGCCATCAACGGAGTCAGCACTCGCGTCGAGACGACCGTAGCGATCGCATTCGCGGTGTCGTGAAAGCCGTTGATGTAGTCGAATATGAGGGCGAAGGCGATGACGAGGACGAGGAGAATGGTCATCGCGACCCAGCAGCCGATAGACCGGCTCCTCGCGAGCGGATAGTCGGCGTCAGAATCGCGAGCATAGGATCAGGCGTACTTGACCAGCATGGTCCCAATCGTTTTCGCGACGTCCTCGCACTTGTCGACAGCCGTTTCGATGCGGTCGTAGAGCTCTTTCCACTTGATGACGTAGAGAGGATCGACTCCCGGCTCTTCGAACAACGTGGATAAGGCGCTCCGGAACGCTTGATCGCTGGCGTTCTCCAGCGTGTGGATCTCCTTCAGCTTCTCGCGGATCGATTCCCGATGGAAACCTTGTTGAAGCTCGGTGACCGCTTCCGCGGTAACCTCGGTCGTCTTCACGAGGAGCTCCGTCAGACCGGCGAGGTCCTCGCGCGGCTCAGCGAGCTTATAAAGGTTGGCCCTGGCGGCCGCCGCCTCGATCAAATCCACCACATCGTCGAGAAGCTGCGAGAGCTCTCGAAGGTCTTCCTTGTCAATGGGAGTGATGAAGGTCGCGGCGACCTTGTCCTGAAGCTCGTGCGTGAGCAGGTCGCCCTCATGCTCGATCTCCTCCATCACGTCAGCCTGCTCCGCCAAATGGGCAAAGCTGTGGCTGAGGGTATGGAATTCTTGCGCTGCGCGGATCGCAACCCTTGCTTGCGATTCCAACAGCCGGTAGAAGCCAACGTCTCTCGATAGCTTGAGCGGCAAAATCTCTCCTGTGCGGGTGACGCGGATGCTTTATACCCCGGCGAGCGCCGGCCCCCGTGTCGGCCCTTTCCACCTCGCACCGTCAATCCGGCAATTCAGCAATCCGGAAGTTAGCCCTTCCCGACCAGTTTATTGAGTAGAGCGGCCATTCGGTAGCCGGCGAGAGCGGCCCGCTGCCCGCAGATAGTCTTGCCCTCCGTGACATAAAGAAGGTCGATCATTCCCCCGGTCCTCACCTTGTAGGCGAAGTTCACCGCGGTCTGATAGCTTTCCTTCGCCCAGTCGGCGGGGTTGAGATCCTTGGTTCGATCGTCGCCGTCGATCACAAATGAAGCGGGTGAATACTGGGTCGTCAAATCGATGCCTTGAATCTGTAGACGGGCCTCGGCCGCGCCGTCCAAGGGACGCTTCTCCGCATCCATCATGAAAGCGCCGCATCCCATGTCCCAGAGAGCGCGGAGATCGCCCGGGGGATTCTGCAGGGTCGGAAAAAGTTCGGCCGCTTTGATCCTGACGAGAGCGCCGCCCTGGTCTCCATCCGGATATTGATCGCTCTCCATCCGAATCGCATTGAGCGGCTGATGAATATCGGCGATGTAAGCAATGAGATGGCGGAGCGCATCGGCTCGTTCCGCGTCCGGCTTCGTCTTGTCCTTCAGGATGTCGCCGAAGTGGCCGATGGCCCAAACGATATTCTCCGGGGCAGGCTTGGTGTTCGATGGCTTCCCATCGGGCCGGTAGGGCGTGTCGATGCGATCCCATGACGGGTGCTCGTCCCCCTTCGCGCTGCTAACCGAGCATGCCGCCTCCAGGAAGTCGCTCGTCTTCGGCGTGAGGCCCGTCGCAAGAAGCCGGTGGCATTCCTTCCATGCGCTCTCGTCGAGCCGGCCGTCGCCGATCGCCGCAATCACCATGTGGGCCGTGTCGTTCCAGGCGAACACGAAGGTCGAGGAGACCAATGCGGCGAGAACGAAGAGGAAACGGAATGTGAGCTTCATAGTCTTGCAGGTTCAGACGAATCGGATTCCCGGTCGGATTTGCGATCTCGACCGTCGAGGATCAGCTTACTTCGATCCGCACTCCACGACTCCAACCCTCGATCCTCAATCCTGTACCGCGGCAGGCGCGATCGTTCCTCGCAGCACAATCCAGCCTTGGTCGACCTCGACGCTCTCCAGGGTCGCCGACACCGGCAGGTCTCTCGCATCGATAATCGGGTTGATTGCGTCAAGCTGTTTTTTGACGAGGTTCTGGGCGCCCGTTCCGCCGATCGATTCGATCCGAACCAGTTCGATCGATAGCTTCGACTGATCTTGGATCGCGAGCCGGCAGACCGCTCCCACGCCGATCGAAATGATCAGCGAGGCGGTCGCCTCAACTTCGATGAGGCCGCCGGACAGACGCACCTGAAAATCTCGGAGCCCGCCGGGGGCGCGGTCGTTGAGAAATGCCGCGATCGATCGGTCGCTGACCCGCACCTCCATCGAACCGGGGTCCGCCAGGTTGGCCTCAAACGGTTTGGCTTGGAGTGACAGCCCTTCTCCTTCGACCAGGACCTCGTCCAGCACCAGCCCCATCGACAGCTTGACCGACAGGAGCCGCGCCGCCACATGCCCAACCTCCACACGATGCTCAGCAGCCACGGCTTCAGATGCTACCGGGTCGCCGTCCGGGGATTCCGCGTTCGCGATCGAGATTTGCAGAAACCGCGGCCGCGGAGCCACGCGGGCGAGGCGGGAGTCGTATCAGTCTATGGCGGCGGAAGGCGTCGCTCGTCCCGAGGCCCGTAAAGAACTCATGAGCTTGCTCGCGCTTCTCGCCCTGACGGCCGCAACCGCACCCGTCACTCTCGAAGTCCCCTCCATGCCGCGCGAGTTCCGAGCGGTCTGGGTCGCGACGGTAGGTAATATCGACTGGCCCTCCAAGCCGGGAATATCGACCGAGCAAGCCCAGCGAGAGATGATCGCCATCCTCGACAAATGCCAGGAGCTGCATCTCAACGCCGTCATTTGGCAGATGAGGCCGTGCGCCGACGCCCTCTATGACTCCAAGCTGGAGCCTTGGTCCTCGTTTCTGACCGGCCGCTCGGGCAAACCTCCCGATCCCTATTGGGATCCTCTGGCTTTTGGCATCAAGGAAGCCCATAGGCGGGGGATCGAATTCCACGTGTGGCTCAATCCGTTCCGCGCCAAGCACTCCATGCAGAAGGGCGAGGAGCTGAGCATGGATCATGTCTGCAACGCGCATCCGGAGATCGTCAAGCACTACGGCGACTTCCAGTGGATGGACCCGGGCGAGAAGCTCACCCAAAGCCATACCCTCGATGTGATTTTCGATATCGTGAAGCGCTACGACGTCGACGGCATCCACATCGACGATTACTTCTATCCGTACAAAAGCTACGGCAAGGGCGAAGACTTCCCGGACGATCATAGCTTCAACGCCTACGTCCGCGAAGGCGGCCAGATGTCGCGCGACGATTGGCGCCGCGCCAATATCGACGGCTTCGTTGAAGACGCCTACGAGGGCATCCACAAAATCAAGCCTTGGGTCAAGTTCGGCATCAGCCCTTTCGGCATCTATCGGCCGGGCTACCCGAAGACCGTCAAAGCCGCCATGGACCAGTATTCGGAGCTTTACTCCAACCCTCTCAAGTGGCTGCAAAAGGGCTGGTGCGACTATCTCTCCCCCCAGCTCTACTGGAAGATCGACT
>DATJYD010000465.1:0-3367 GCA_035499755.1 Fimbriimonadaceae bacterium | reverse complement strand
GTCAGGTTGTGGGGCGGGAGGTTGGTCGCCATGCCGACCGCGATCCCCTGGGAACCGTTGCAGATCAGATTGGGGAAGCGGCTTGGGAAGACGGTGGGCTCTTTGAGCGTCGTCGAGTAGTTGTCGATCCAATCGACGGTTTCCCGGTCGAGATCCTCCATCATCTCCATCGCGAGAGGAGTGAGGCGGCATTCCGTGTATCGCTGGGCGGCCGGCGCGTCTCCGTCGATGTTGCCGAAGTTGCCTTGACCTTGGATCAGAGGATATCGCAGGGACCAAGGCTGAGCCATGCGCACGAGCGTCGGATAAATAACCTGGTCGCCGTGGGGGTGATAGTCGCCACTCGTCTGGCCGGTAACCTTCGCGCACTTCGCATACCCGGCATCGGGCGCCAGGTTGAGCATGCGCATCGCGAAGAGGATGCGGCGCTGGACCGGCTTGAGCCCATCCCGCACGTCGGGCAGGGCTCGCGCGATGATGACGGACATCGCGTAATTGACATAAGAGCGGCCAAGCTCTACGTCGACGTTGATGATCTCAATGCCTGGGTTCTGTTCTGACAACTGCTACTTCCTGGAGCGTTCCTAGTACAGGACGCGCGGCGATAGGCAAATGCCGTTCGGTGGGTGAGTCCAGATTGTACCTGGCCGGCGTACCTGGGAGCGCCGGCGTTGCGCCGGCTTCCCACTGCCCCATCACTCCATAACTCCATAACTCCAACCTCGCCCATTCCCCCATTCACCCATAATGACCGGATGGACCAAATCTGGGCGGAGGCCTACGCGGGTTCGTGGATCGAGGCATGGAACTCGCGTGACCTCGAGGCCCTCGGCGACCATTACGCGGAAGACGTCGTCTTCCACTCACCCTTCATCCCGAAGCTCGTCGACAACCCCTCGTGCACGATCCACGGGCGAGAAGCTCTGCTCGCCTATCTTCAGAAGGGTATGGACGTCTTCCCTCACATGCGATTTCAGCTTCACCGGGTCGGCGTCGGCGTGGACAGCCTGGCTCTCAACTACATCAGCGTGGACGGCGCGCTCGCCAACGAGGTGCACGTCATCAACAGCGAGGGCAAGGCGTCGGAGGTGAGGATCCACTATTCGGCGGCGCTGTAGGCGCGCTCGGAAGTTGATGAACGGCCCGATGATGCCGGCCCCTCGCCGCCCTCATCGACCTGCTTACGCAGAGGCACGCGATCCTCGAATTCGACCAAGCGATAGATCTCGCTCATCGGCAGTCCGCAATCGATCGATCGAATCGAGACCGTCTGCTCGAGCGAGGCATAAGCCGAGCGGCGCCAGTGGGCTGCGTCTTCGCGCTCGAAGTGCTCGACCCGGGCCATATCCTGGGACACGAGCAGGTAGTCGGTCAAGCTCACGATCTCCTCGTAGAGGGCGAACTTCCGCCCCCGGTCGTAGGCCTCGGTGGAGGGCGACAAGACTTCGACGATTACCTTGGGGTTCACGAGCGTGTCGAACGCGGTATCGAAATAGACCGGTTCGCCGCAGACGACGATCAGGTCGGGATAGGTGAAGAAGCCGTTCGGAGAGACATGCACGCGCAGGTCCATCCCGAACGTGCGGCAGGGCTTGCCGAGAACTCCATTGCCTACCATCCGGGCGAGATTCATGCAGATCACGTTATGGGCCGCCGAGGTTCCCGCCATCGCGAAGATCTGGCCGTCGTAAAACTCGTGCTTCGTCTCGCTTTCTCGTTCGAAAGCGAGGAAATCCTCCGGCATCATCCGTTGCAGGGCAGTTGAAGACATTCGCCTCTTCTATTCTACGATGCAATGGCCCCAGCCCACCCGGTCGGCGTCGGCGACAATCTACTCGCCCTTTCCCAAAACCTCTTCTAGGATTGCCAGGTCGGCGAGATCCTTGGGGCGTCCGGCCGCCTTCTTCGATTGGATGAAGTCTTCGAGGTTGAGATAAGCGACCTGCGAGCCAAACAGGTCGCCGATCACACGGTTCTGCCAAGCTTCGTCGAACTCGAGGCCCTTGATCGAGTTGAAGAAGTCGACCGCGAATGGTCTGGCTCCGATCGCGATCATCTGGTCTTCGCGAGTGATGAACGGTTCCATCGAACCCTCGACGACCGGCACTCCGAATGATTTCAAGGCTGCTTCGAGTCGCTCGACGTTCTCGCGCGTGGAACGGACCCACAGGTCGAGATCCTCGGTGAACCGTGGCCGGGCATGAAAGGCGAGGACAGTCGAGCCAACGACCAGGAACTCAACGTTCAGAACGAGCAAGGACTCGATAAGTTCTTTCCAGTCGTTTTGACTCACGTGGCCACCCGTTCTCCACCAGTTCCTGGTAGCAGCGCATGCGCTCGCGGGGCGTCATCGCGCGCCACTCCGCGAGGTTCTTACGCCGGATGGCATCGGCGTCGCCGATCTCGATATTCCAGCCCAGGCGTTGTCGCACACCTCATTCTACGCTGTCGCGCTAAGGCTGGCGCGGGCCTACACCCCGAGGCTATCCCGTGGCCCACGGGGCCGAGCTCAAGCAGGTGATCCCAGTCTGGACCGGCCACAACGGCTATGAGGAGTTCGTCAAGGCGGCGATGCTCGTCACCACGCCCGAGTTCCTGGCCGTCGATTCCTATGTCCGCTACCGGGAGGATCCCGGTCTGTACGCGCCGACGCCGACGTCGCCGAGCAACCATCCCGTCAAACCTCCGCCCGGAATCGATCCCAAAGCGACGCTCATCGATCTCTATCGGATCGAGACGAAGAGGGCCGCTCCGGCGTTGGATCTGATCCGCGCCGGCTGCAAGAAGCCGGTGACCTACCCGAAGCCGGTGTCCGACGCGACTCTCTTTCCGGAGCTATCCAGGTTCAAGGTCCTTGCCCGAATCTTTGCTCGCAAGGCGGACGTGGACTATGCCGACGGGCATGGTACCGAGGCCGAGGCGGATCTCTCGGATGGGCTTGCCTTCGCCTACCGGATCCCGGGGGCCGACACCATCTCGCCGATCGTTGGAGCGAACTCAGCCATAAGCATCTACGCGGTTGTAGAGCGCCACCTCAAAGACCTGTCCCAAGAAGGCGCCGAAGCCCTGGAAAGGCTCACGGCTGAGGCCTTGGACGGACCAGATCCCTACGTGGAAGGGGCGGTTGCGATGAGAAAGGCGAGACGCGCCGACTTCGATCTCTTCTTCTCCGATCCATCGGGCTGCATCGGAAACGAGCAGGAAAAGGCGCTCGAGGCTTCGGTGAAGCTCGTCAAGTCGATCAGCGCGGCGGAGCGCGAGAAGCTATACAAGGCGATGTTTCGCTTCTTTGAGGCCCCCTGGAAGGCCGTCGAACTGCGGCTTAGAGGGTCGGAGGCTGACTGGCTCAAGCCGCTGGATACGGACA